>DAORKB010000080.1:0-13893 GCA_035439365.1 Bacteroidia bacterium | reverse complement strand
TATGCCAGAGAGTTTGCATTGGTATCAGCCGATTTATACATAAAGCGTGGAGATTTTCCGCAAGCAATTAAACAACTGACAAGAGCAGTTGCTTTAACACGAAAAAAAGCAATCAAGGCAAGATACATTTATATATTGGCACAGCTCAATGAAAAAGCAGGGGATACACAAAAGGCATCCATGTATTATAGCATGGTTCCAAAACTGCACCCCAATTATGATATGGAGTTTAGTGCTCGAATAAATCATGCACGTTTTTATGATGTAAGTCAGGGTGGAAGTAAAATGATTAAAAAGCAATTGATGAAGATGTTGAAAGACGATAAGAACGTTGACTATCTTGATCAGATTTATTATGCATTAGCAGAAATTTCAAACAAGGAAGGAGATGTGCCCACTTCAATGGATTACCTGGCAAGCTCAATAAAAACAAGCACGATCAACACATCTCAAAAAGCATTATCGTATTTAAAACGCGGTGATATTTATTTTGATCAACCGGAATATAAAAAGGCACAGGCAAATTATGATAGCGCGATGGCTATTTTACCAAAGGATTATCCGGATTACCAGGCAATCGAAACAAAGAGTAAAAGCTTGAACGATTTGGTAACAAATTTAAATGTCATTGCACATGAGGATAGTATGCAAACAATGGCCAGGATGTCGGAGTCGGAGCGTGATAAAGCAATCGAAAAACTGATAAAGCAACAACAAGAGGATGAACGAAAAGCAGAAGAAGCATCAAAACTTGAAAAAGAAAAAGTATTAAGTGCGACGCCTGTTTCGGGTACTCCGATTGGTGGTGGTACTTCCAGTTCCTGGTATTTTTACAATCCAACCACTGTTTCGTTTGGTATAGGAGAGTTTAGAAAAAAATGGGGGAATAGAAAACTGGAGGACAATTGGAGAAGAAGTGAAAAAGAGTTGATTTTAACAGCAGATCAGGAAACAGATCAGGCGAAGGATTCATCAAAAACAAAAAATAATCTTTCTGAAGAAACAGAAATAGCAGGAACAACAAAAGATAAAACATATTATCTGAGTAAAATACCATTAACCAATGATGCGCTTACGGCATCCAACGGCCGCATGATAGATGCGTATTATAACGCAGGTTCAATCTACAAGGAGCAGTTGATGAACAATCAAAAATCAGTTGAAACATTAGAAGAATTATTAAAAAAATTCCCGGATAATAAATATCGTTTATCTACCTATTATCAATTGTACAGAACCAATCTGGCAACGAATAATCAGAACAGGGCCGAGCATTACAAAAATTTATTGTTGACGAATTATCCGGATTCGGAGTACGCGAAGTTGATTAAAAACCCAGATTATGCAAAAGATATCAATGCGAACAGGAGTGTTGTGGAGCATTTTTATTCCGAAACCTATCAGTTGTATAGTGATACAAAGTATGCAGAAGTGATACAAAACTGCATGAAAGCAGAGCAGCAATATGCAAAAAGCGCACTTATACCTCAATTTTCGTTTCTAAAAGCATTGAGTATTGGAAGAACGCAGGATATAAATGCATTTGAAGGTGCCTTGATCCAGGTGGTGGAGAAATATCCGAAAAGTCCGGTAAAAGAAAAGGCACAGGAGATATTGGAAATGATTAAAAAACAAAGAACTTCGACTCCGCCTGCCGAAGTTTCAACGAAGGCTGATAGTGTGCAAGCTGTGGTTAAACCTTCGAAATTTATATTCAATGAAAGTGGTGAATACTTTTGGGTATTGGTTGCCGAAAATGGAAAAGGGGATATAGATGGATTTAAAGTAAAATTATCGAAATCAAATCAGGAGCTATTTAGTACGCTTAGCATTGGTATTTCAGATATGTTTTTGGATGGAGGACATCAGTTAATAATGGTAAAACCGTTTAGCGGAAAACTGGAGGCAATGAAATATTACAATATAATGAGAACCAGAAGAGATACATTTGTTGATTTAAACCAGGGGACTTATCAGATGTTTGTTATATCAGCCGAAAATTTTAGTGTTTTCTATAAAGATAAAAACGTTGATGAATACAAAGAGTTCTTTAGTCAGAATTATAAGTAATAACGGAAAAGGACATATTTGATATAAAAACGCTTAAAACCAAGTAAAAAGATGTTTTTTTGAATAAATTAATTCAAATACGTACTTGTTTTTCTGTTTTTTTCTTTTATTTTTACAACAATACATAAATTTATCAAACGATGTTTAATAAAACTATGGCAGCAAACAACACATCAGATACACCTTCGCTGAACCTGATTGGTGCAGGAACGATTATAGAGGGGGACGTTACAACGAACCGTGATATGCGCATTGATGGATCATTAACAGGGTCGATAAATGTGAAGGGAAAATTAGTGGTAGGGCCGTCGGGGAGTGTAGAGGGAGATATTGTCTGCCAGAATGCAGATATTTCGGGAACGATAAAAGGCAAAATCAATGTTGCAGAATTGTTAACACTCAAAGCATCTGCTAAGTTAACCTGTGATATCCAAACCAACAAAATTGCAATTGAACCGGGAGCGGTATTTACTGGTGCATGCAGTATGGGGAACGGAGCAGGATTAATAAAAGAGATAAAAGGTGAACAAACAGGAAAACAAGAGAAAGCCGCTCAATTACGCTAAATTTGCCGGGATGGGCATACAAATGGGAGCGATTATCGCTGCCGGAGTATGGGCTGGAATTGAGTTGGATCAAATCCTAAAGTTAAAATTCCCGATATTTACACTTGTACTTACCTTATTATCTGTATTTCTAGCCATTTATTATTTCATTAAAGACGTTCTTAAAAAGTAGTATGAATACCACTTCAAGGTCATTTTTCATTAAACTCTCCGTATTTTCTATTTTTACTTTAGGCATTCTGATCGCGTGGCAACGGTTTGCTCCAGCTCGTTTTCAAACAAAAGTGGATTGGTACATTTGGGGCTTTTTTATTCTTAGCACCCTGATTATTCACTTGGTTTTGATGAATGTTGTTTCGGATGCTAAAAAATTTGCGCGTTATTTTATGGGAATTACCGGAATAAAACTGCTTACCTATTTATTAATCATCCTTATTTATTCTGTATTAAATAAAGAAACGGCCCTTGGCTTCTCACTTTTCTTCCTCGCCATGTATGTTTTATACAGTGGGTTAGAGGTATTTACCTGGATGAGGCACTTCCGCAGATAAAATCTGTCGCCTCCAATACTGCATTTGTGGTAATCCTTTTTACATTAACAGAAATCCTTAAAAAAGGACAGGATTTTTTTAAAATGTTGGTTTAATTGTCTAACTTTGCAGCCGAATTCAAAAAACGTGTAAATATTAGGTGCATGGCCAGTAAAATCAACATATTCAAGCAGTTTTTATTAATTATTGTTCTATTTTTTGCATCCGCAAAAGCAAACGCTCAACACGAAGAGGAGCATAACGCAACAATAACATCCTCGGAATCGCATCCCTCAGAATCGCATAATGAAAAATTTAAAGCCGGTGAAACCATTATCGGTCACGTTGCTGATAACCACCAATGGCACTTATGGGGTGATTTAGCAATTCCATTACCTGCAATTGTAAAAACAGATAAAGGTGTTGAAGTTTTTTCGTCGGCTCATTTTGGACACGAAGGACATGCAACTGTATATAAAGGAGAAAACTACAATTATACGTTAAAAGAAGGAAGCATTGTAATTGTTGATGATAACAACATTGAAAACCATGAAGCAACAGCAACGATATTTGATCTTTCGATTACAAAAAATGTAGTTGCGATGTTCGTGAGTATGCTTTTAATGGTATGGATGTTTTTATCTGTAGCAAAAGCATACAAAAATAACAAAGGCAAAGCACCAAAAGGCTTGCAATCGTTTGTTGAACCATTGATTCTTTTTGTTCGTGATGACATTGCAAAACCAAGTATTGGTAAACGGTACGAACAGTTCCTTCCGTTTTTATTAACGGTATTCTTTTTTATCTGGATCAATAACTTAATGGGATTGATTCCATTCTTCCCTTTTGGAGCAAATGTTACAGGTAGTATTTCTATCGCGATGACATTGGCAGTATTTGTATTTATCTACATTCTTTTTGTGGGGAACAAACACTACTGGCGCCATATTTTAGCAATGCCGGGAGTTCCGACATGGGTATTACCTATCTTAACAATTATCGAATTGATGGGTGTGGTTCTTCGTCCGTTTGTATTGATGATACGTTTGTTTGCAAACATCACAGCAGGTCACATCATTGCCTTGGCATTCTTCAGTTTGATTTTCATTTTTGGTGAAATGAGTGTAGGCGCAGGTTTAGGCGTATCGGTATTATCGCTTGTGTTTACTGTATTTATGGGAGCATTGGAGTTACTGGTAGCATTCTTACAAGCATATGTATTTACACTATTATCAGCGATTTATTTTGGTGCAGCAGTAGATGAAGGACATGATATTCACAATCATGTGGATGATCATCTACCAGAAGCGGCACATCATTAATAAAGATATACGTTTTAACTGGGCAGCTTTACCGGCAGTTAAAACAAATAAAATTCCGGTGAGGCAAAAACAATAAATAATTACACACATGTTATTATCAGTATTATTACAAGCAGCTGAAGCAGCTGGTTCTGCAAGTCTTACTTATGGTTTGGCTGCAATTGGAGCAGGTGTTTCTGCATTGGCAGCAGGTATCGGTATCGGTCGTATTGGTGGAAGTGCATTGGAATCAATCGCACGTCAACCAGAAGCGGTAAATGATATCCGTGCTTCAATGATCTTAGCTGCTGCACTTATTGAAGGTGCTGCGTTCTTCGCGATCGTTATCGGACTATTAGTAGTTGTAACGAGGTAAGAAACAAGACTGTTTACCTGCAAGGTTGTTGCAGGTAAACAGTTAACTAACGTGTAATACAAACAAATGTCAATACAATAAATAAAAATAAAACATGGAATTAGTAAAACCCGCATTAGGCTTAATATTTTGGATGGCATTATCCTTTTCCATCATCCTTATCTTATTAAAGAAATTTGCTTGGAAACCGATTTTAGGAATGATTAAGGAGCGTGAAGATTCGATTGAAAATGCATTGGCTTCGGCAGAAAGAGCAAAAGAAGAAATGAAACAATTGCAAGCGAACAATGAGCGTATTTTACATGAAGCGAAAGAAGAGCGTGAACAATTATTGAAAGATGCACGTGAGATCAAAGAAAAAATGATTGCAGAAGCAAAAGAAACAGCAACAAAAGAAGGGGAGCGCTTATTGAAAGCAGCACGTGAAAACATTCAAAATGAAAAAATGGCTGCTGTAACAGAATTAAAAAATCAAGTAGCTAGTTTATCAATTGATATTGCTGAAAAAATATTGAAAGCAGAATTATCATCCGATGAAAAACAAAAAACATTGGTAACAACTTTACTAAAAGACGTTCATTTGAACTAAATTTTTTCGAAGTATTTATTTGTGAAGTTGATATAGAAAGAGAAGAGAAATGAATTAGAAACATCCCCGTTAACAGAGAAAAAGTAAAAAATGGAAGGTACAAGAGTAGCAGCACGATACGCAAAATCATTCCTTGATTTAACAATAGAACAAGGTATTTTGGAGCAAGCATATGCAGATATGAAATTGGTTGCATCCGTTGCAGCTGAGAATCCAGAATTGATTTCACTATTAAAAAGTCCGATCATTAAAACGGATAAAAAGCAAGCGATCTTAAAAGAAATATTCGCTTCCAAAATAAATAAAGTTACCGCAGCTTATCTTCAGTTAATTACCAGCAGAAGAAGAGAAACATACCTTCCTGAAGTAGCAGAAGAATTTTTGAATCAATACAAAGAGAAAAAGAAAATATTAACAGCTGTGATCATCACTGCTAATGGTATTGATGACAATATCCGTGAAAAGGTGTTGGATCTTGTAAAAGATTCACACAGCACCGAGGTGGTATTGAAAGAACAAATCAACAAAGCCATCATTGGTGGATTTATTTTACGTATCGGTGATAAACAAGTGGATGCAAGTATTGCACGCAAGTTGAATAACCTGAAACGTAATTTTAAAGAAAACCCGTTTGTAAAAGAATACTAAAATTTAAATAACATCCCGATTTTTTAAAACAGAACTTAAACAATAATAGAAATATACAATGGCAGAAGTTAAACCCGCAGAAGTATCTGCAATTTTAAGACAACAACTAGCTGGATTTAAATCCGAACAAGAATTAGAAGAAGTAGGTACTGTATTGCAAGTGGGTGACGGTATTGCTCGTATTTATGGTCTTTCAAAAGTTCAATCAGGAGAATTGATTGAATTCGAAAGTGGATTAAAAGGAATTGTATTAAACTTAGAAGAGGATAACGTAGGTGCGGTAACTCTTGGTTCATCCAATGAAATCAAAGAAGGTGAAACTGTAAAACGTACCGGAAGAATTGCTTCTATCAATGTTGGTGAAGGAATGTTGGGTCGTGTTGTTGATACCATGGGACATCCAATTGATGGTAAAGGTCCGATCACCGGAACATTATATGAAATGCCATTGGAGCGTAAAGCACCAGGTGTTATTTACCGTCAACCCGTAACGGAGCCATTGCAAACTGGTTTGAAATCAGTAGATGCAATGATTCCAATTGGTCGTGGTCAGCGCGAGTTAATCATTGGTGACCGTCAAACTGGTAAAACAGCGGTTGCAATTGATACGATCATCAATCAAAAAGAATTTTATGAAGCAGGTCAACCGGTGTTCTGTATCTATGTAGCGATCGGACAAAAAGGTTCAACTGTAGCAAATATCCAACGTGTATTGGAAGAAAAAGGTGCAATGGCATATACCGTAATCGTATCAGCAACAGCCTCCGATCCGGCTCCAATGCAATTTTATGCTCCATTTGCAGGTGCTGCAATCGGAGAATTTTTCCGTGACAGTGGTCGTCCGGCATTGATCGTTTATGATGATCTTTCGAAGCAAGCGGTAGCATACCGTGAGGTATCGTTGTTATTACGTCGCCCTCCAGGACGTGAGGCGTATCCGGGTGACGTGTTCTACTTACACAGCCGTTTATTGGAGCGTGCCGCAAAAATCAACGCGAATGACGCAATTGCAAAAGACATGAACGATTTACCAGATTCTATCAAAGGAATTGTAAAAGGTGGCGGATCATTAACAGCATTACCAATCATTGAAACACAAGCAGGTGACGTTTCTGCATATATCCCTACAAACGTTATTTCCATTACCGATGGACAGATCTTCTTAGAGGTAAACTTGTTTAACGCAGGTGTTCGTCCGGCAATCAACGTAGGTATCTCAGTATCACGTGTAGGTGGTAACGCGCAAATTAAATCCATGAAGAAAGTTGCCGGTACATTAAAATTAGACCAGGCACAATACCGTGAGTTAGAAGCGTTCTCTAAATTCGGTTCTGACCTGGATGCTTCAACTAAATCAGTACTTGACAAAGGTGCGCGTAACGTGGAAATCTTAAAACAAGGTCAATATTCACCGTTACGTGTTGAGCAGCAAATTGCAATTATTTATTGTGGTACAAAAGGTTTATTACGTAATGTACCTGTAAATAAAGTAAAAGAATTTGAAGCAGATTATTTAGCATTCTTGGAAGCAAAACACAAAAATGTGTTGAACGACTTGAAAGCTGGAAAATTAACAGATGAAATCACAAATGTGTTAGAGTCTGTAGCAAAAGATCTTTCTGGAAAATATTAATTATAGTACAGAGATATAAGATATAAGACGTGAAATTTTTCTCACATCTCATATCTTAAGTCTCAAATCTAAAAGAAATGGCAAATTTAAAAGAGGTTCGTAACCGCATTGTATCTGTAAGTTCAACACAACAAATTACCAGCGCCATGAAAATGGTAAGTGCTGCGAAGTTGAGAAGAGCACAAGATGCTGTTACACAAATGCGCCCTTATGCTAACAAGCTAAAAGAGATTTTAGAGAACTTAAGTTCCAGCCTGGATAGCACAACTGGTATTTACTCCAAACAACGCGAAGTAAAAAAGGTATTGTTCGTACCCATCACTTCTAACAGAGGATTGTGCGGTGGTTTCAATGCGAATGTTATAAAAGCTACAAACCGCTTGATTCGTGAAGAATATAGTGGAGCGGAGGTAACGATTTTGCCAATTGGAAAAAAAGCAACTGAGTTTTTCAAAAAATCACAACTAAATACAACGGATGCAGGATTAACAAACCTGATTGAAATCTGGGATGGATTGACCTTTGCAAATGCTTCTATCATTGCTGAAAAAATTATGCAATTATTTGCAACAGGTGCATATGACAAAGTAGAATTGGTTTACAATCAATTTAAAAATGCAGCTGTACAAGTAACATTGGTGGAGCAATACCTTCCTGTAAAACCACCACAAGTAAAAGAAAAGAAACAATCAATCGATTATATTTTTGAACCAAGCAAAGAATACATTGTGGAGGATTTAATCCCTCGTTCTTTAAAAACACAATTATTTAAAGGATTATTGGATTCATTAGCTTCTGAACATGGTGCACGTATGACCGCAATGCACAAAGCAACTGATAATGCCGGCGCATTGATTAAAGAATTGAAATTATCTTATAACAAAGCCCGTCAGGCAGCAATTACAGGAGAGATCCTGGAGATTGTTGGTGGTGCAGAAGCATTGAATGGATAAGAATGAATAGAATAAAAACGAAACGCCTTGTAAATTTTACAAGGCGTTTTATTTTGATAGAATTGCTATGCTGTTGATTTGAGAATAGGCTCCAGGAGATTAATATTTATAATGTAATGGAATCTTTTCCGTGTAGATATCATCAGCAGAGCCATTTTTAAATTTATTTATATCGTCTCTAAGCTTTCTTCTGTCTTTGTGTTTTGGATGTGATTTATTAAAATTGATTGCAAAACTTTCAAAATCATGCGAATGATATAATTTCTCATAAAGTGTTGCTTTTTCAGATTCTAAATCTCCATTTTTTCCCCTTATATGTGTTATTAAATTCGGCTTGATCTTAACTGTCAAGAAATGAGGAGGTAATTTTAATTTGTAGTACTCCTTTTTTGACCAAGAATCTAATTTAGTAGTGTAATAATCTTTATACGCTACAGGAACTTTCTCTTTACTAATATAGAAGGAGCCGGGTAGAAAATCGGAGACTAAGGATATTTTTTTCTTTCTTCTTAGAGCTTTAGCACCTTTTCTTATAGCACGTATAACGGCAATATCTTTTGTGTATCTAATGGTATAATTCGCATCAATTACTTCTTGTAATTTTTCTTTTTAAGCAGTAAAACGCTCAGATACTGCATAAGAAATAATCCAACCTTTTTGATATGGCTTTTTCAACTTAATCAATGGCTCTTTTTTAATTAAATCAAGTATGCGGCCTAATTTTTTTTGTAAGCTTAGATACTCTTTGTATTTTTTATCCTGCTTGGTAAGCTCCATTTGAATATAGTTTTATACAAAAGTAAAGGCTCATCAACAGAAAGCAATTTTCTTTTTGTTTTAATAATTATATCTGTAGTTTTAGGTCTAACAGGCATATAATGACCTCTTGAAAAGAAACAAAACAATGTGAAATTATTTTTTACCTACCGTTAATTAAGTATCTCCTACCGTTACATAAATAGGCCATGGATTATTCGAAAACCCGGATTATATTTGATTGTTAACAAAAACATTTATTAATTAAATAAACAAAAGCTATGAAATTGAAAAGATTGGGAATTATGTTGGTATGTTGGTATTGGCAGTTGTAGTTTGTATGACACCTGCATGTAAAAAGAAAAGTGAAGATCCGCAGCCGGAGGAAGAGACAACACCTGCAACAGCGGGTTCATTTACAGCAAAAGTTGACGGAGTTGCTAAATCCTACCCTGTAAATTATTATTATTTAAACAGTGGTATATTAGTCGTTAATGCTGCTGAAACAACAGGAGCATCTGCTGGAATAGCACTCATGATCTTTCAAGGAAAAGTAGGAACGTTTACGATTAATGGGTCAACCATTATGGGATATTACACCAATGGAGCGAAGGATGATTCGAAAAGCGGGCAAATCGTTATTTCGAAATTAGAGAATAACAAAGTTTCAGGAACATTTAATTTTGTTACACAGGCCGGTGTAAAAGTAACCGATGGAGCGTTTACAGAGATTGCTATACAATAAATAGGATACAAAAAATTATACGGAAAGACAGGAAATTAATCCTGTCTTTTTTTATATATACTAAGCAGTGTGCAGCTTACATTGTGTTATCCAAGACCTGAAAAATAACGGTATATTTATAAGCTTATTTGTTTAAATCAATACATGAAGATAATCGTAAAATATAGTCTTCTTATTTTGTGTATACAACTTGTTAGTTTCACATATGCACAATCAGAAAAGGAAGAAGTAAAGACGCAGAATCAGTCTGAAATTGGTATATACGCGGGAACTCATAAATCAGGCTTTTATGGGTCACGTGGCTCTTCCATAAATTACAAATCATTTGGCAGCTACGTTGCTTCCGCGTATTATAAAAAGCCGATATCAGATAAACTATTCTCTGGTTTTGAGCTGGAATATATGCATGTTAAATCCAATCTTCATTATTCTAATGCGATTGAAATAAAACGTTCGCACACCTATGATGCATTGATTAATCTGGATTATATCAACTTCCATTTTTTATTCGGCGGTGAATTATTTTCAATAAAAGGAACAACCATTTCAGGAACACTAAGCCCTTACTTTGGTTATTTATTGTATTCAAAAGCATCTGGATATGAAATGTACACAGAAGGATATACTTACTTTGATTCCCTTGGAATGATGCATAATGGAACTGGATATCAAAAGCAACTCATTGAGGGAGAACAAATTGAACTAATACGAAAATCCAATATAGGCATGTGTTTGAATTTGGATGCAAGTATACCTGTGATAAAAAAATTATTTCTGGTAGTAAGGGCAGGCTATAATTTAGGTATTTACAGTGTGATCAATGAAAGTGAAAAAAGGTTTGCGGGAATAAGAGGGTATTCATTTTCTGCCGGATTAGCTTTAAAAATAAATAAAAAATGATTTTTAAAACACTTCAAAATACGCCGGTTGAAGAACTGAGAGCGAAATGGAATTATTTTTATAAAAATTGTGACTCAGTAAGAACCAGAATAGAAAGCGAATGAAAAAAAGATTATTACTAACGTGTTTTTTGATATCAGCCATTTATTGTTCGGCTCAGTATGCCTCAACAAGGAGAGTTTATGAAATCATTTGTACAAAAGGAAATCCGGCTGATCTATTGAATATGGGTTTTGTTCAGGCCGAATTTAATTTTGGAGATATTGGAAGTAGCTGGAACTTGCCAACTGAAAATGATTACCTGCGATTTAAAATCCTTCATTATTATATTTTGAATCATCGCAAAGAAGGAGAGCATTGGAAGAAGCAATACAAAGAGAACAGGCAACTTTTGGATGAACGATTTGATAAATACATGAAAAGCCGCTTAAAAAAGCGTCCCCTGAAAGTATCAACAGAATTTACTAATACACCTTATAAATTAATTGTAAGCTATATCGACAAATCGGAAAATGTACAGCATGAAAATTTTTATGCGGTCTACAGTTTTATAAATGCAAAAACCGGAAAACTCGCTGTACAATTTTCTATTGAAGAAGTAACCTATAAACATACAGCCTGGAGTGGTGGATCTGTATCATACTCCAATGAGCAACTATTAGAGTTGTCTATTCAAATGTCTAATTATTTAAAGAGATTATTAAAGTAATGAACTGGAAAATAGAAAAATTTGCAGTTGTACTTGTTTGCCTGTTTTCATTTATGGAGTTGTGTGCACAACAGGAAACACCGGATATTTTAGTGGTGTATGGAGTTGATTGTAGCATGGCTAAAATTGTTACACGAAATGAGTATAATCCGGATTCTCTTATTAAAAATGATATTCCCAGTTTGAATCGTGAAATGGTTAAAATCTGTAATCAGTTCAAGGAGAGGTTTTGGACCAAGCAACTTCTAATAGACACAACAGATGTAAACCGGATCAATTCGCAACGATCAGCAACCTCCCTGTTGGTAGATTCACGTTATCAGTTTACAAACGGTGATGCCAATGCGAGAGCAGCTGTTAAAAACTGTAATACATCAGCTTACAAAGACAAGGATGGTGTTGGATTTTTAATTGTAATGGAAAAAATTGATGAAAGAGCAGATCGTGAAAGTTTCTATATTGTTTTGTTTGAACTCGAACGAAAGAAAATTATTCATTGTGAAAAAGTAGAAGTTGGCTTATCAAAAATTAAGAACATGGTAGGAAGTGGCTGGTTTTCATGGAAAACAGGGATATTCAGGACGATTGAAGCCATGAGTGATATATATGATTTTTGGAACTCATATCCTGAAAAGGAAAAAATAGACATTACAACGAAGAACGAGCGGTATAACTCAACATATGATCACCCGATTGTGGAGAAGAGAGATACCACAGCAGGAATGAAAAAAGCAAAAATAGTTATGTTGGATGCCGGTTTCCCTTTTTTGGGAACTGATTTGACAGCGTACTATATAGCCGCATTCCCAATTGTTTACAAAACAAATGACTATTGGGTAAGTGACGCAACCTCATGGCCAAAATTTAATCTTTCATTGGAATATGGCATTACAAAAAAAATGACATTGGGTTTATCCGTTGGCTATGATAAATGTACGGTGAGCTGGGGTGAAAAGCTAGGGCCCAATAAATATAATGATACCTGGAGCCGCTATCAGATGGCGGTGAGATGGAATTACTATTTTGTCAGAAACCCTTTCTTTAACGTATATTGTGGGGCACAGGCTGGTGGAAATTATCATACCAGTAAATTATCAGGCCCCGATCCTGTTACATTTAAAGAAGAGGTTGCGCCTGTTCCATTAAGTATTCAATTGCATATAGGTGTAGCATATTATATCAAGAAAAAGACTGGCATTAATTTGAGAACCGGATTTGGTGTAGCATCCGATTACTTTACAATAGGCATTTCCAGAAAATTTTAATTCAGTGATTGCGTAAGGGAATAATTTTAACGGAATTGTAATAAGAAGGAAACCCTGTTAGCAAAACAATTTACTTACAGGGTTTCAAAAGTAATTTATTTTAAAAAAGATTATTTCGGAACTTCAATTCTTACAAACTGTTCTTTATCCCTGTTTTTTAAGTTGTAGATCGGAGTTCGCTCAGTCAGGTTATCAATTTCAGCAGGATTGAAATTGGCGGTTGTACGTTCGTTAACACTTAATACTTTTTGCTGTACAATACCAGCATCATCTATCGTAACACAAACCACATTAGCACCCGTTATGGCAGCTTTTAGCTTTACCTTTCCAACTTTAAAATTATTTGGATCCAATTCCATATTATTCGGATCGTCCGTATAAACTAAATAGAGTTTTTTATTATGAATGGAATAGGAGAATCCATGAGCCAGATCAATTAGACCTTTTCCTCTCGGTAATGGCTTACACCAGATCAATTTCCCGTCCTTCGTAAAACGCACAGCCATCATGGTTTCCCGGAGCCCCATGAAAACAGTATATATGTCTTCTGTCTTTTTATCGATAGCAGAAGTAACACATCCCAATCGCTCGTATTTACCCATGTTGTCATATAAATCACGGTAATAGGTATGTAAATTATCATCAAAATAATAAGCTTGCTTGGTTAATATTTTAGAATGATCTAAATCAATTTTCATAAAAAACACACCTTCCTTTCGTTCACAGTTTTTTTTGCCTTTGCAAGGGACGTCAATAAACATACCTGTTACATAGGCAAAATGAAAATTTTTATCATATAGGGGAGTTCTAAAAATTAAAATATTAACAACCAGTTGATTAAATCAATAATTC
>DAORKB010000079.1:0-14130 GCA_035439365.1 Bacteroidia bacterium | reverse complement strand
GGAGCTGCACCTGGGAGAACATATTTAACAGCTCTTGATCCTTAATTTTATTTTTGGCCTTTTCATCCTGTGTTCCAAAGACCAGCATATCTGCCGTCACATTTAATTTTTCAGCAATTTTCTTAACCACATCAATAGAAGGCGACGTTAAGTTGCGTTCATATCTGGAAATGTGCGTAGAGTGCATTCCAATGGAATCAGCAAGCTCTTCCTGCGAAATTTTTTTCTCTGTCCGGAAGCGTTTTAAATTATCACCAAAAGAAGCCATATTATATAGTTATTAACAGGTTGAATAATCAGATAACGCAACAAATATAAGGTGTTAGTAGTAAATGGTCAGCAACAATTTAACGGTCAGGGGCAACTAAAATTTAGTAAAGATGGTTTGAAGGTCGCATCTGTTATCCCTTGGTATAGAAATGCGAATAATGTTTTTAGACCGATCTGTGAGTTATATACATTTAATAAAACTACCGGACTTCTGAGTAATCGTTTCGAGTTGGACTTGGGATTTAATCAGGGAACACCAGTCGCTTCTGAGAAAGATGGCCCTGCTTATGGTGTTGAGTTTTCTGAAAATGGAAATGTATTGTATGTAAGTGGCTCCTTCGCTTCAACCGGGATTGGCAGTTTGAGATCACGCTTGTATCAATACAATCTTTTAAATTCAACAAAATACAAAGTTTCAGAAACCGGAGTTATTGATCCAGCTAACCCAGCAAGCCATATTAGTTTTTCACAACTATTGCGCGGGCCGGATGACAAGATTTACATTACACGCACCGGCGTGGGCCCCAATAAAATGGATGTGATCAGCAATCCGAATGTCATTGGTTCAGGATGTAATTTTATCAGTCAGGGCCTAACAGTAGGGGGAACTGTTAGTGTAGGTTTACCAACAGTAACAGTTTTTGGGCAAAACCCTGTCAGCACGCCTGTTATAACTGCTCCGAATTTTGTATGCAAAGGAACAGTTCCTACTTTTAATTTAAGCTTTACAGGAGCAACTCCGGCTTCTTATTATTGGATCATTTATGGCTCCAATGCGGCAGGGCAACCAATAGATGCGGCAGGCAACGTTCAGCGATTTCCGGAAGAATCCTATTATAAAGTTATCTCATCGTCTATCGGACAATTTACCCCGGGAGTCCCACCTGCAACCATCACCGCTACCGGCGCTGATGTAAACAGCTGCGGACGTTATTATTCGGCTATGCTGACAATGAAAAATAATTGTAATGATTACTTTTTTGCAAAATATACAACAGGTGTAAGTTGCAATGATCCAAGTTTTACGCTTATCCAGGATAGAACCAACCCCAATTTTTTTACCTTAACAGCAAAATTAAATGATTTAACAGCTGGGAATTACCCAGGGTATAATTACGAATGGTCAGTGGCAGAATTGGATGCAAACAATAACTGGCTTTTTTCAATACTCCCAAGTAACTGGTGGATATGGACGGATGATTGTACCTTCCGGCAATTTGACCATACGGCAAATAATTATAACAATGCAAATTCACCTTATTTGAGTTTACCATTGACTCCTTCAATACCAAATGGTAAGTTTTTATATACCCGTAAATACCGTATTTCTCATGGATCTTACAATTCTGTTTGTCCTTTTAATCAAGCGATAGCCATCCTAACACCTAATTTAGCCAAAGGAGAAGATGGAAATCCTGGTTTTACTATTACCTATTACAACGATAATGATCAGAGCCAAACAACAACTGGGTTGAATACAATGAGCAAATCAACCACTGGTTTATTTACGGTATATCCGAATCCCAGTAATGGTATTTTTAAGGTTGAATTGCAAAACGAACAAAAAGCAACAATGGAAGTATTTGACATGACTGGAAAAATGATCAAAACTGTTCAGATCACTAATAATGATAAATATTCGTTAGATCTCTCCGGTTATGCAAAAGGGATGTATTTAATCAAAATGAATGGGGTACAACAACAATTGCAACGTATCCTTGTAGAATAGCTAAATACCATATCATTTATATAAAAAGCCGTAGGGTTGTGGAAAATAAAAACGTCCTTAAATCCTACGGCTTATTATATTTGATTGACAATTCCAGCCATTTTTAAGATTTTTTGACCTGATTTGGTGTTTTCTCAAATAAATTGTATATCTTTGCCCCTCTTTTAAGGGAGGGTCGATTTCCCTGTAAAGAGGAAAAATCGTTACTTACAACTAATTCATATCGGTTAAAGCTGATAGCAAAATAAAGAAAAATGGCAAATCACAAATCCAGTATCAAAAGAATCCGTTCTAACGATGCTAAAAGACTAAGAAATCGTTACCAGGCAAAAACAATGCGTAATGCGATTAAAGAACTTAGAAACGACGAAAGCAAAAAAACAGCTTCTGAGAAATTACCTAAAGTTATTGCTATGGTAGATAAATTAGCGAAGAAGAATGTTATTCATAAAAACAAAGCGTCTAACTTAAAATCAAAGTTGACTAAAAAAGTGAACGCGCTTAAAAAATAATATTAATAAGGTTCATTATTATTGATAAAAAGTCCCGCTTTTATGCGGGATTTTTTTTGCGGTTTTTTGTTACCTTTAAAACATAAACAGTTCCGTTTGCGCTCTTCGCCAGCCGTAACTTTTGTGAAGGCATAGAAAGCTTCGGCGGACGCAGTCCGCTATTTATTATTTAGATAGAATCATGAAAACCAATAACGATCTCTTAAATATAAAATCATGGGCCGTGGAAGACAGACCAAGGGAGAAGTTATTGGATAAAGGAAGGCATATTCTTACAGAAGCAGAACTCATTGCCATTTTAATTGGCTCCGGAAGTAAAGAAGAAACGGCTGTGGAGTTATCAAAACGAATTCTTGTGAATGTCAATAACAACCTGAATGAATTAAGTAAATTATCTGTTCAGGAATTGATGAAATTTAAAGGGATCGGCGAAGCAAAAGCCATCAGCATTGTAGCTGCACTGGAACTAGGCAGGAGAAGAAAAGAAAAGGATCCGGGGGAACGTGAGAAGATCACAACAAGCAAAGAGGCCTACGAAATAATGAAACCGCTGCTGATTGATTTACCACATGAGGAGTTTTGGTTGATCATGTTAAACAGAGCTAATTTTGTTATAAAAAAGGAACAGATTAGCCGAGGTGGAGTTGCAGGTACAGTAGTAGATACGAGAATTGTTTTTAAAACAGCGGTGGATAATTATGCAAGTTCTATTATTGTTTGCCACAATCATCCTTCCGGGAATTTAAAGCCAAGTGAGGCTGATATTAAAATTACCAAATCAATTAAAGAAGCAGGAAAAATAATGGAAATTCCATTGTTGGATCATTTGATTGTAACGGAAAATAATTATTACAGTTTTGGTGACGAAGGCTTAATATAAACAAGTACATCTTATTAATGGATTAACTGATATGCTTAAAATTGTAACGATTATTGGTGCACGCCCTCAAATTATAAAGGCTGCTGCGTTGAGCAGAGCGATTAAAAATAAATTTGCAGATAAGATTCAGGAAGTTATTATTCATACCGGACAGCATTACGACGCGAATATGTCGCAGGTATTTTTTGATGAATTGGGAGTGCCCAAACCCAATTTTAATTTAAACATTCGTTTAGTTTCACACGGAGAGCAAACAGGTGCAATGATTACTTCAATTGAAAAAGTAATACAACAAGAGCAACCAAACTGTATCGTTGTTTATGGCGATACAAATTCTACGCTCTCAGGAGCCATAGCAGCTTCTAAAATAAATATTCCTGTTGTACATATTGAAGCGGGGTTGCGTTCGTTCAACAAATTGATGCCAGAAGAAACAAATCGTGTTTTGTGCGATCATGTCTCAACACTCTTATTTTGTCCTACAAAAACAGGGTATAACAATTTGATGAAAGAGGGTTTTAAAGAAAAGAATGCAGCGCCTTATTCAATCAATAATCCTAAAATATATCATTGCGGGGATATTATGTATGACAACAGTATTTATTTTTCGGAAATTGCCGAACAAAAAAGTACCATTTTAAGGGATCATGAATTGGTTGCGGATGAATTTATTCTGGCAACGATCCATAGAAATACGAATACCGACGATCATTCACGCTTAAATTCAGTTTTTTCTGCGATTAAAAAAGTAGCAGAAACAAAAAAAATAAAAATTGTTATTCCATTGCATCCACGAACTGCCAAGCAGTTGGAGCAACTGCCGGAGTTAAGTAAAGAAATCCAATCCAACAGTAATATTAAGATTATCCCTCCAGTTTCATTTTTAGAAATGATTTGCCTTGAAAAAAATGCGAAGCTTGTTATTACGGATTCCGGCGGGGTTCAAAAAGAAGCATTCTTTTTTAAACGACCTTGCATTATTTTGCGGACAGAAACAGAGTGGATTGAGTTGGTAAATTGTGGAGCAGCATTGTTGGTGGATACAGATGAATCAAAAATTTTAAATGCAGTAACGCATTTCTTTGGAGCACATGTAGAATTTCCTGCTTTCTTTGGTGACGGAAAGGCAGCTGAATTTATTTGCCAGGAGATGCTTACCAATATCAACTAAGCATGTTACTTGTTTACACACATAAAATTACACATCGTAATAAATACATTTTTAATTTATTGTTTAAAGATATATTGGGTATTAATTTCATGCTCACTTCTGATATAGCTTTGTTTAAGGCGCATACAGAAGAGAAGATCAGTTATACCAACAATCCGGTTAGCGATGAACTTTTTTTTCTTTCCAGGAACCTGTTGTTTGAAACAGGGATCACCGAGCAAAACATTACTGTTTTTAATTACAATGATTGCAGTGTTTTTTTTGCAACCGGAAAACTTTCAGCATTACCATTCGATGTGTTTGCTACTAGTTTTTATCTGGTGAGCAGGTACGAAGAATATTTACCACATATCAGAGATTCACATGACCGCTTTGATCCCAAAGACAGCTTAGCATGCACCCATAAATTTTTGCAGAAACCCCTAATAAATATTTGGGCGAAATGGCTACAGGAGCTGATTCAAAAAAGATATCCAAGCATTCTTTTCCCGAAGAGAAAATATGAATTTGTATCGACTATAGACATTGATAATGCATATGCCTACAAAGAGAAAGGATTTACAAGAAGTGTTGGTGGGTATTTAAAGGCATTGTTCAAGCTGGATTTTCAAGAGATGACGGAACGTACAAAAGTATTGATGGGGTTGGAGAAAGATCCATATGATACGTATGCGTTTCAATTGGATATGCTGAAAAAATACAATTTTAAAAGTATCTATTTTTTTCTTCTGGGAGATTATGGTGTTAATGATAAAAATTTACCTGTAGAAAGTAAAAAATTTCAGGCGCTTATAAAAATGCTTGGCGATTATGCAGAGGTGGGCATTCATCCCTCATATGGATCAAATAAAAGCAAAGAACAATTGAAGAAGGAGGTTATGCGTTTATCAAAAGTAATGCATAAAGAAATTACGAATAGCCGGCAACATTTCCTGAAACTAACACTTCCTGAGACATACAGAAACCTGATTGATCTGGATATAGCAGATGATTATACGATGGGTTATGCATCATTAGTTGGTTTTAGAGCAAGTATCTGTACACCTTTTAATTTTTATGATCTGGATAATGAGCTGGAAACAAAGCTAAAAGTTCATCCATTTGCAATTATGGAAGGTACGCTGAAGTATTATATGAATGTTGGTCCCGAAGAGGCAATGCAGCATATAAAACCATTAATTGACCAGGTAAAACGTGTTGATGGAACATTTATAAGTCTATGGCACAATGATTCGTTAAATGACCAGAAATTATGGAAAGGCTGGAGGCGTATTTATGAAGAAATGATTCAGTATGCATCTAAATAAAATGAACTATGCTGAAAAAATTAATCCTTAAATTTTCACCGGATTTCGCTCTGAAATGGGGGATGTTGTTTTTGAAGAAACAGCGAAAGCGGAAAATTATAGAACAGCAAAAGAATAATTCGGGTTTTAAAAAAGAGGATCTGTTAAAAGATTTAAGAAAAATTGGATTGCAAAACGGTGATTCGGTTTTGGTGCATAGCAGTCTAAGTAAGATTGGTTTTGTTGAAGGAGGGCCAGCTACGCTTATTTCAGCTTTGTTTGAAGTCGTAGGAACAGCAGGTACCCTTTTGTTTCCAACCTTTCCGGCGAAGGGTCGGAATAAAACGCATCTGGAAGAACATCCATTTTTTGATATACTGAACACCCCTTCTCAAATGGGAAGTATTACAGAATATTTTCGGAAATTACCAGATGTTTTCAGAAGTTTTCATCCAACTGACCCGGTTTGTGCAAAAGGTGCCCTGGCAGAATTTTTTACCAATACGCATTTTGGACAATTAACGCCTTATACTGAAAACTCACCTTTTCGGAAATTGTGTTCGAAAAAAGGTAAAATACTAATGCTTGGCACCACATTAAATGGAGCGTGCACAAATTTACATACGCTTGAAGATGCTGTAGATTTTAAGTATCCGGTATATGATGAAAGAATTTTTGATGTAAAAATGATTGATGCAAAGGGGCAGGTTCAATATATGAAAACCAAGGTTCATAATCCTGACTATTCTGCAAAAAGAAATTGTGATGCGCTTAAACCTTTATTTGAACGCGAAGACGTTTTGGTGAATGGAATGATAGGAGAGGCAAAGAGTATGCTGATTGATGCCGATAAAATGCTTCAGGTGATGATAGAAAATTATAATAAGAAAGGTATAACCATGTATACTCCTTTTGGAGATAAATAAAATGAAGATATACTTGTCGTTTGATTACGAAATTTATTTTGGTGAAAACCCCGGCAGTGTTGATAAATGTATCATTCAACCAACGGCAGAACTGATTCGTATTGCTGAGAAGTACAATGCTCATTTTAATTTTTTTGTTGATTGTGGTTTCCTGATTAAATTGGATGTTTATCGAAAAAAATTTCCTGAATTGGAGAAGGATTATCAGGTACTGACGACTCAAATAAAATATTTGTCAGACAATGGCCATGATATACAATTACATATTCATCCACATTGGGAAGATAGTTATTATGACGGAAAAAAATGGGTAATGGATGTCAGTCGTTATAAACTGTCGGATTTTCAGGTTAAGGATATAGAGGATATTGTTTTTCGTTATCAAAAAGTAATAGCTGATCTGACCAATAAAAAAATATTTGCATTCAGAGCTGGCGGTTGGTGTATGCAGCCTTTTGATAAATTGTCGGAAACGTTTAAAAAGTACAACATCTCTTTGGATAGTACGGTTTTTAAAAATGGTTATTACGTGTCTGAAAATTATCAGTATGATTTTAGAAATGCGCCGGAAAAAGATGTTTATTGTTTTGAGAATGATCCGGTAAAAGAGGATACAAAAGGTTTTTTTACAGAATTGCCAATTGCAGGAATTAAAAATTCGCCGTTATTTTTCTGGCGATTGTTTCTTTTAGGGCGTAAAAATCCCTACCTGCATAAACCGTTAGGAGATGGAAGAGCAATGGCAGCAAAAGGATACAGAAAACGATTGTTAACAAAATATTCAAATAATCCCGTTTCTGTTGATGGATATAATTCACATTTGTTATCAAAAGCCTTGAAAAATTGCGTTAAAAAAAATTGGAACCATATGGTCATTATTGGTCATCCCAAAGCATTGTCGAGGTATTCTCTTCAAAAAATTGAAGAGTTTGTGCGCATCAATAGCGATAAACATCAATTTATAACGTACACGGAGTTTAATAAAACAAAATAGATATGATAATAATAACTGGTGTTTCAGGTGGAATAGGAAACTATCTTTTCAATCATTATTTTGAAAAAGGAGAAGCGCTTATGGGAACCTATCATTTAAATAAGCCTCAGGGAAAAATTTTTTCTGATACGTTGCAGCTGGATGTTACCAATGTAGAAGAGATTCAAGGTTTTGTTAAACAAATTTCGGAAAAACTGAATAAGATAACACTTATCAATTGTGCTGGCATTACCTATAATTCGTTTGCACATACTGCAGATTTAGTAAGTTGGAAAAAAGTGATTGATGTGAACCTGAATGGTACTTTTTATATGATGAACGCGTTGCTGCCTTTTATGAGAAAACAAGAGTTTGGACGAATCATTAATTTGTCATCTATTGTTGGTCAAATGGGAGTGATGGGTACAAGTGCTTATGCGGCATCAAAAGCAGGTATCAATGGGATGATTAAAAGCATTGCATTGGAAAATGCGCAAAAAAATGTAACCGTTAATAATATCAACCTGGGATATTTTAAGGTTGGGATGATTCAGGAGGTTCCGGAAGAATTGCAAGAGAAGATCAAATTAAAGATTGGTATGAAAGAATTTGGTTCTCCTGAACATATTTTAAATACAATAGAGTATATGCGGAGTACGGATTATTTAACAGGGGCATGTTTAGATTTAAATGGAGGTCTTGTTTAATTCATGATTCAACATGTTCTTCATACAGCAATTGATAAGCAGAAATGGGATGTATGCATTCGACAAAGCCCAAACGATTCTGTTTTTGTATATTCCTGGTATTTAGATGCTGTTTGTGAAAATTGGGAAGCGTTTGTTTTAAATGATTACGAAGCAGTGTTTCCGGTTGCGGTGAAATCGAAATATGGTTTCTCTTATATTTATCAACCTTTTTTTACCCGCTATTTTGGTGTTTTTTCGAAGGTACCTTTATCGTCTGAGCTTACACAATCATTTTTTAGTAATATCTGTTCGAAGTACAAGCAATTTCAATTTTGTTTGCATGAATCGCATCAGGCAATTGAATTTTCGGTTTCCAAAGCCAATAAGCAATTTCAGTATTTG
Source organism: Bacteroidia bacterium (assembly GCA_035439365.1). GTDB lineage: Bacteria > Bacteroidota > Bacteroidia > 2-12-FULL-35-15 > 2-12-FULL-35-15 > 2-12-FULL-35-15. The sequence continues at coordinate 5,292 of DAORKB010000079.1, read as the reverse complement.
GATTTATCAACTTCCTATGACGTGTTGCAAAATTCCTATTCAAAGAATGTGAAGCGGAATTTGAAAAAAGCGGTGCAACAGCAGTTCAAAATTTCTAAAAACATTGAAGCAGAAGAAATTGTAGAGCTTTTTAAAAGGACAAAAGGTATAGAGTTGGAAATATTTCGCTCCGAACACTATCAGTCGCTGATTCGTTTAATGAATGAATGTTTGATTCAGAATAAAGGACTATCAATTGCTGTTTATCAGAATGAAATGTTAGAAGCAGCCGCTTTTTTTATTAAAAACAATGAACGTTTTATTTATTTAAAAAGCGGGATCACTGAATCAGGTAAGGATTCCGGAGCAATGCATTTACTAATGGATCATTTTATAAAAGAGCACTGTGGTGGAAATAATGTATTGGATTTTGGGGGATCGAGTGTAGAATCGGTTGCTCGTTTTTATAAGAGTTTTGGTGCCAAGGATTGTGTATATTTGGAATTGAAAAAAGGAAGATTATTTAAACTGATGAAATGGTTCAAATCACTTAAATTCTAATCTTATGATCGTAAATATTTTAGGAAATAAGCATTCAATTGTTAATCAGTATATGTCTGAGATAAGAGATGTAGCGATTCAGAAAGATAGCATGCGGTTCAGACGCAATATTGAACGTGTTGGGGAGATTATGGCTTATGAAATAAGCAAAACATTGGAGTATGAAGCAGAGGAGATAACAACCTCTCTTGGTATTGCTACTGTGTCGAAATTAAAGGAGCAACCTGTGATAGGGAGTATATTAAGAGCAGGGTTGCCATTGCACAATGGTGTGTTGAATGTATTTGACAATGCAGAGAATGCTTTTATTTCGGCTTACCGCAAGAGTCATAAACTGGGAGGTGTGGATATACAGATTGATTATTTGTCAAGTCCGGAACTAACGGATAAAGCATTGATTTTATGTGACCCGATGCTGGCAACTGGTACCAGTATGGTGCTTACCTATAAAAAATTACTGGAACGTGGAACTCCCCGCCATACGCATATTATTTCTGTTATTGCAAGCAGTGAAGGATTATCGTATGCACGAAAATATTTGCCTGAAAATGTGACGTTGTGGTTAGGTGCCGTGGATGAAGAATTGACTGCACAGGCTTATATTGTGCCAGGGTTAGGAGATGCGGGAGATTTGGCTTATGGTAATAAAATTTAAATTCATACATTTTTAAATTAAAAAATCAATTGGGATCTTGGTGGGAAATAGTATCAGTATTTTTATTAAGTACTGTTAAATTTGTTTTGGGTGGCGTGCCTTTGGCACTGACATTGGGCTTTTCGTTTTTTGAAGCAGTTGTGGTTACTTCTCTGGGTGGATTTACGGGAGTACTTATATTTGTTGGTTTAAGTGATCTGATATTAAAAAAAGTCAAACACCTGAAGCATCATAAACAACACGATGTAAAAGCGAAGAAGGATAAAAAAAAATTTACAAGAAAAAACAGGCTCATTATTACGGTGAAGCAACGTTTTGGATTATTAGGGATTGCAGGGCTAACACCTTTTTTATTTTCTATTCCTATTGGTTGTTTTATTGCTACGCGTTATTTTAAAGACAAACAGAAGATCATTATTTATATGTTTGCTTCTGTTTTGTTGTGGTCGATTTCGATTTCTTCGTTTAAGTTGTTGTTCTGAGAATTATGGATATAAATTTTTCTTTCTTTTGCTGCCGCCAAAAGAAAGAAACAAAGAAAACCCACCACGAAAGCCAACTACAATTTTTTTTCTCACACGAGCTTTCACACCTTCTTGCCTAAAAAAATTGCAGTTCGCTCCTTTCGTGGACGTCAGCCGCACGCACTCCGCTCGAACGGACACATCCGCACACGATACCTTTAAATAACCTTTAATTGTTTAACAAAAAAAACTCCCTTAATTTTAAGGGAGTTTTTTATTTACTTTTTTGTAGCGTTGCTTGTTTCTTTTTCTTCTGTTTTCTTTTTGCAACAAGCTTTTCCTTCTTTACCATCTTTTTTGCAGCAAGCCTTATCTTTTTCTTTGCTTTTATCTTTCTTTTTATCCTTATCATCACCAGTGTTTGCAGTGATTACTGTGTTTGATGAAGAAGCGAAATTGATTGTTGCTGCTGTGGCACTGCCTAGTATTCCAGCAAATGCCATCATTAAAAATATTTTTTTCATGAGCTATTGTTTTGGTGATTATTGTTCTGTTAACGTATTAAAGTTAGGAAATGTTATAGGGTTTTACCTATTCCTATCGTTAATATTTGTTAACTAAGTGCTATGAAAATGTGGCAATTACAGTTTGGCGGCCTTTTACAACCTGTTCTAACTGTACATTTACTTTAACAGAAAGTGGTAATAAAAGGTCTACACGGGAGCCGAATTTTATAAATCCAAATTCATCTCCTTGTTTTGCTACATCCCCTTCTTTTGAGTAATTAACAATGCGTCTGGCAAGTGCACCGGCAATCTGGCGGAACAATACAGCTTGTCCGTTGGAATGTTCAACCACAATGGTTGTGCGTTCGTTGTCGGTTGAGGATTTTGGGTGCCAGGCAACTAAAAACAAACCAGGATGATATTTTGAATATTTAACAATTCCGCTGATCGGATATCTGTTTACATGGACATTAATAGGAGACATAAAAATGGAAATCTGAAGACGTTTGTCTTTAAAATATTCCGATTCTACAACCTCCTCAATTACCACTACTTTCCCATCGGCCGGAGCAATGATGTGATTATCGTTGATAACGATGCTACGGTTAGGGCTGCGGAAAAATTGAAGAATGGTAATTAGTAAAAATGCAGATAATGCATATCCCAGCCATATAATAACAGGATAGCCACATGCAAATTGGTGTGTAAGGAAATTGATAATAGCAACCACAATAATTGTAATTATTAATGATGGTATACCTTCTTTATGAAATTTCATTTTTTTAATAGTTAATGTTGGACAGAAAAAACTAAGAATTCTTTTTCTTTTGATTTAACTGTTGTTGACGCTCTTTGGTCATTTGCTCCAGGCGCTGTTGAAATTTTGAAACTTTTGCAGGTTTCTTTTTATTCTCCTGAATTTTCTGATGCAATGCGTCGTGATTAATAACAAATTTTTGCATTACCCACGTTTGGGTAAATGTAAACATGTTTGCCAGGAAATAATACCAGCTTAAGCCAGCAGAATAATTGTTTAAGAAACCAAGGAAGACGATTGGCATTAAATACATCATCCATTTCATTCCAGGCATTTGATTGTTGGTACCCATCAATTGGCTGTTGCTCCAGGTGTATAATAACGTAGAACCAGTCATTAACAAGGCAAACAAACTTACGTGATCGCCATACCAAGGCACATTGAATCCAAAATTATAAACTGAATCATAGGTGGATAAATCATGTGCCCAAAGGAAACCTTGTTGACGCAGCTCAATAGAGGCAGGGAAGAAGCTAAACAAGGCATAAAGGATAGGCATTTGTAATAATACCGGAATACAACCAGCCATAGGATTTACACCTGCCTGTTTGTAAAGTGCCATTGTAGCCTGTTGTTTTTTTAATGGATCCTCGTTTTTGTATTTTTCATTCAGCTCATCAATTTCCGGTTTCAATACGCGCATTTTGGCGGATGAAAGAACGGTACGGTAAGCTATCGGAAGTAATAAGAGCTTTAAAAGAACTGTTAAAATAAGAATAATGATTCCATAATTCAGATGGAACCCATCCAGGAAGTTAAAAATAGGAATAACTAAAAAGCGGTTTAACCAACCAAAAATTCTCCATCCCAGTTTAATTTGACCTTCCAAACCGATGTCATATTTTTTAAGTGTTTGGTAGTGATTTGGACCAAAGTAAAAACGGAAGTTATAGCCTTCGATTTTTTGATGGGTATATGCTAATGGTAAAGCAGCTTTATAATTTTTAATATAGGTTTTCGAATCGATTTCGTTTTTTGTTTCGATGGTTGATGTTTTCGCAAATGTTTTATTCTCAGCAATAATTACAGATGTGAAAAATTGTTGTTTAAAACCGATCCATTTTACTGGTTCTTCCAGGGTAATTTTTTCATCGGAGCTTTCACTAATATAATCTAATTCTCCTCCATCATATTTATAATAAATAGAAGAGCTGGCCTGTTGCGTTTCATGATTTTGCTCTTGATTTGGAGTTTTCATTTGCCAGTTAAAAACAATTTCCTGTGCATTGTTTGCGATGACATCCTGCAGCCCAACGATGTTAACTCGATAGTCGAGCATGTAATCATCTCCCTTTAAAGAGTATACATATTCAATATATTTGGCTGGTGTGCCAGCATAAAGACGCAATGAAATACTTTTGGTATCTGTTCCGCTTACTGCAAACCCACTACCTTCCGGAACAAAATAAAATGATTCCGTAGAAAACTCTTTTGAATTTACTTTGAAGGTTATATTTTGAGCGGAAGAGTCTTTATCAAACAGGATAAGTGGTTTGGTGTCGAATCGTTTGTATTTTTTTAGTTCAACTGTTGTAATTCTACCGCCTTTGGGTGAAATCGTTGCTTTTAAAACATCATTTTCAATGATTATGGGTTTATCATCACCTGTAACTGCTGAAGCAAAATCGCCATAAGCTAATTTTCTTGTTGCGTTGATAATAGAATCATTGCTGGCAGCAGGCAGGTTGTTGGAAGCTGTTTGTTGAATTTTCTCCGTTTGTGCTTGTAGAACTGCGTTTTTTTCAACCAAAGCAATCGAATCCTGCACAAATTTTTGTCTTGCCAGTTGTTCTTTTGAAGGTTGATTCCAAGCTAGCCAGCCAATAATAATTCCACCAATAATCAGTAAACCAATAATCGAATTTTTATCCATTTTTTAATTAGGTAATGTTTAATAATGCGTTGGAAAGACGATTCCTTAACGCGGGCGCAAAGATATGAATAATTTGATTTTGGAGGGATGAAATCGGTGGAAAGAGTACAAATAATCGGCGAATGGGTATTTTTGCCTCCAGCAGCTGAAGTTGACGGAATTCTCACTTTAAATAATCTCTTCAATTGGTGCGAATCCGGAATTTGCAATTTGTGTAAATTTTTGCTTTGATGCTATTGGTGTAAAGCCCGACCAGTTGATTTTTAGTATGGAATGGATCAGTTCTTTTATGGCAAGGAAGCTACAAGGTTTTGTAAAAAAAAGATTGGCTCCGTGTGTAAAGCACAGTTCAATGTCTCTCACATTGCGGGAAGTGGAGAGTATAATTACAGGTAAATGTTTAAGCGATTCGGTTGCCCGGATTTCCATAAGGCATT
>DAORKB010000078.1:0-14253 GCA_035439365.1 Bacteroidia bacterium | reverse complement strand
GAAACTACTCTTCCCTGAACATCCGTTACTGTAATCGAAATTGATTCGTTGTTTGAGAAATGACTCAAGTTAACTGTAAATCTTCCGTCAACAATTGGATTTGGATAAATGGTTGTTGCTTCAGCACTTTCATTCGTGTTGATTCCAGTTGTTGCGTCTTTATAAACGAAATAAGTAGCTTTGTAACCAATTTTACAGATTCCGTATTTAATACGCATATACCCTGATTCACCCCAGGAAGCTCCCCAGGAGTTTCTCATTACCCAACTTGAAGTTGCATCATCCCATCCTACTAATACAACAGCGTGGTTAATATCACCAGCATCATTTTTTGTAAGAACACCGCTTGAATATGCGTTAAAATTAGATCCGGCATTTACACAAACCCAAACAGGTCCGTATGTATAGATCGCATTTTTAATTGCATCCGTAGTAGGCTGCGTGCCAATTTCTTTGTAGCTCATTATTTTTTCGTGATAAGGATATGAACTTTTGCATGTTCCATTTGCTTGTTTGTATGGCTCATCTGTTTCATAAACTGCTCCTTTTGATTTGAACATATCTGCAGGGCACCATCCACCATCGCAATCGTATTGAGAACAGTTAACAAACCATTGTTCTGATAAGTTACGCGTAACATTGTCAAATCTTAAGATATCTGATTCGAATACACCACATGCAGCAAAAGCCCAGCAGCTACCACAGCTTCCTTGATTTTTTACCGGAGAACATTTTTTTTGAGCTAGCCAGCTAAATGATGCCGGAAGTACATTTGTTTTATGCAAATTCTCTTCTGCTTTAATTTCTTCCTCGACAGGTGCCTTATAAGTCCCTGAATATGCAGCTGCAGTTGATACAGAAACATTATACTGACCAGGAAGTGTTTCATTCGATGAGGGTCTAACTAACGCAAAATTTAGGTCGGTTGTTCCTGCACCTTTACTAACAAAACGAATGATTTGTGTTCCGGAAGCTCCAACTGGTTGCTCAGGATGGTTAGAAACAAATTCCCAACCTCCAACTTGTTCAATCGCACCAACCTGTTGCGTAATTTGATTGTTTGCATCTTTTAAATACCAGGCAAATCCATTGGAAGGAGTAACCGGAAGTTGTATCTCCAATACTTCGTCTGAAGATAATGAAATGGCTTGTCCAGATTGGCTTTGATCAACGCGAACAAAGTTCTGCCCTTTTAAATTAAAAAAAGAAAAAGCGACAAGGACAAACACATAATAAAAGTAGTTTGTTTTTTTCATGAGTAATTAATTAATTGGTTAATGGTTTAGAGTGATTAATTAATTATTTATTCAATTCGCGTTAATTAATTAGTGATTAATGCCAATTTAAAATTTAAGTTAAGGAAATTTCAAACGGAAGTCAAGTTATTGGAATACATTATATTACAACCACAACACTTCTAATTAAATTACCATTATACTCTTAAACCCTCTCAAACTCTTACTGAAAAGGGATTCAGTAGTCATTACCAACATCTTGTTTATTCATGCTGTTTTTTATCATTTAAGTAGATATTAAATTACAAAACTTAGATAAACCATTAAATTTCATAGCTAAAAGGTGTTCACGATCACTTAGTATTCGGACAAATAAAAAAAGAATAATTTATTACACTAATAACTTAAAACCTATGTACCTATGTGTTTTATTTATACACACAGATACATAGTTCTAGTTTTTAATTATTCCTTACCCAAAATCAGATAATTACATTTTTGGCATTAGTACTTTATCTATTACTTGTATTACTCCATTCGATTGATTTACATCGTAGGTTGAAATAGTTGCTGTTGTCCCAGCTTCATCCATTACAGTAATGTTATGTTCCCCATTCATCATAAATGTCAGGTTTCCTCCACTTACTGTTTTTAGCACTGATTTTCCACCACCGGTTTTGATTGCTTTTGAAAGTGCATCAAAATTATAATTACCGGCGATCACGTGATAGGTTAATACTTTTGTTAACGTTGTTTTGCTTTCCGGTTTAAGCAACGTTTCAACCGTACCAGCAGGTAAATTTTCAAACGCATCGTTCACCGGTGCAAACACCGTGAAAGGGCCCTTTCCTTGAAGCGTTGTAACCAGGTCAGCAGCTTTTACTGCTGCCACAAGCGTTGTATGCGCTTTGGAATTAACCGCATTTTCAATAATGTTTTTCTTCGGATACATTTGTTCTCCTCCAACCATAACGGTTTGTGCATTCACTGTTACTGTTTTCATTACGAGCAAAGCAAATGTAATTGCATTTGCGATCATCCATTTTGTTTTCATATCACTTTTTTTAATTGGTTTTGATTCATCTACGTTTTTATTTTACCTCTTGGATTTAAAAACAAAAAAATATTAAACGCTTTATAGTAAAAACACTTTTTTTACAATTCATTTTTTATGTCATAACACCTTTTCTGATCAGGTAAATCACTCGACTAAAAAAGTATTTTCCCTCAAAACGCCTTACAGGTTTCGGTTTCCAAGATTCTTACCATACATTTGAAACAGAATTTAATGCAATCCAACAAATTATGAATGTATACTAGTCAACATACATAGGGAAGCGATCGCAATTAAAATTCACCAATTAATTAATAACGAAAACTTAGAAATCATGAAAAATCAAAAAACAGGCAAATTAAGCCTAAAAAAAGAAACCGTTTCTCGTCTTAACATGTCAGAAATGAGTAAAGTTAGAGGTGGAGATGGCATTGAAGATTACACAAATAAATGTTATGTCATAAGTGAATTCAAAAAAATTCCACCATGTACTATCTCTATTAAAGTAGATACAATAAAAGTGAATACTATTGTTGTAGTACGTTAATCGGGTTAATAAAAAGGGGGGCTGCTTTGAGGGAAGACGGCCTCCCTTTATTATTTTATTAACTTGCAGCAAATTATTTATTTATGCAACAGGATTTAAAGCAAAAAACAAAACAGTTGGTTCAAAGTATTGTACAGAATGATTTCAAAAACAACCTCGGATTGCTTTCAGGAACAAGTGGCAGTTTATTTTTATTATGCTATTACACTGCCTTCACAAATGATTCGCAATATATCGATATTGCTGAACAGCGCATATCTGATACAGTTGACATTATTAACGATGATCCTGATTTTTCAAACTTATCATACTCTTCAGGAATAACCGGTTTTCTCTGGACACTCGATAATTTAAGAGAACACCATTTTATTGATATCGATTTATCAGATTTCAAAGAATCCATACATCCTATTTTGCATAATTACATGAATCAAAAAATGGATGCCGATGATTTTGATTTTTTACACGGTGCGCTTGGCGTTGCCAACTATTTTTTAAATCAAACAGATGAAAACTCACAAAATTGGCTGCAAGAATTTAATAAGCAATTATTAAGTAAAGCGACTTTACACAATGATGACACACTATCGTTTACATCTACTGTTTACAAAGATAATCAACCGGTTAAAGTTATAAATTTTGGGCTTTCTCATGGTATGGCAAGTATTATATATCATTTTCAAAACTGTTTAAAGCATAAAGCATTAGCTACACCTGAACTAAAAAAAGCATTGCTTCAACTGATTGCCTTTTTTCGAAAAAATCAAAATGATCTTTCTGTTTACTCAACTTATTTTACAAACTGGATAGACGCTGCAGGAACAAAGTCAAATAGCCGGTTGGGATGGTGTTATGGAGACTTGGGGATTGGAGTAGCGTTATTGCAAGCTGCAGAAACACTAAACGATGCTGAATTAAAAACATACAGTCTTGAGGTTTTAAAACATACCACCTATAGGCTGGAAATGGAAAAAGAAGGTTTAAATGATGCCGGCATATGTCATGGTACAGCAGGTTTGCTAAAGATCTATAGAAATTTATTTCGCCAAACAAACCTATTGGAGTTTAAAAATGCCGGTGATTATTGGCTTCAAAAAACACTGGATCAGGCAACTCACACTTCCGGAGTTGAAGGATATAAAAAATTTAATCAATCTGGTTATGAAAATGATTATGGTTTGTTAGAAGGAACAACAGGTATAGGTATTGTTTTTCTGGAAGAGTTAATGAATAAATCCCTTCCCTGGGAAAAAGCACTGATGCTATCTTAAGTCGCATCAGTGCTTTTTATGCATGGGGAATTTTTCGCTTTGCATTTGCCCTTTATAAAGCCCGGAGATTTCAGCAACCAGCGAATCATTATTTATTAAGTGATATGTTATTTTTTGAGGAAAATCATGCAGCGGATTTTCAAAAGTAAGCAGGTGATCGGTAAAGGATGTCAACGCAAATTTTACTTGTTGTCCCTCGTTTTGATTTTTTACCTTTGGAATATAGAAAACTGTATCACCTTGTAATTCCAACTGTATGCTTTCAGCAGATATGGTATCATTTTGTTTCAGGCTAAAGCTTTTCCCAACTAACATGTTGTTGTTTTCTTTCTTCCATATTTCCGTAACTTCTATACTATCTATTGTTCCTTCCCATTCGCCAAGCAACCACGATGCTTTTTCTAATTTCGAAATGGTTAAAGATGCTTTTTCAACCTCTCCACTTTCATTGTTTTTACAAGAAATGATAGCAGATGCGATTACGCAAAGTATTATAATGAATGAATTCTGTTTCATTTTCTGAGATTTTAAAACCGATACGAAGTAAGTATAAATTTAAGCGAAATCAAAATATTACCCTTCAACAAAAAGAGCTATCTGCCTTGGGCAGATAGCTCTACTTAACCTAAAAAAAATTTCGTTAATATGGTAAAAATACGGTTGTATCTTTTCGTTCGATTGGATGATAGGTAATAACCGGTATTTCACTTTCGTTGATCAATTGTTCGGCAATTGTGCCGGTAAAAAACTCCTTCACATTTTGAACGGATTTACTTGTAATGACAATAATATCTGCATCAATTTGATATCCGTATTCCAAAATTAGTTTAGCCGGATTTGCTCCTCTTAGCAAGCGAACTGTGCTACGAATTTGATGAGTCCGCAGGTATCTCCATACCTGATTGGAATAAGCAATGAGTTTATTTTCGGCTTCCTCATCGTTTTGTGTGAGAACAGAAACCACACGTATCGTGGAATTAAAACGTTTTGCAAGTAAAATAGCTTTATCAACTTTTTCTCTTGATTCTTTTGTTAAATCAAGTGGAAGTAAAATTGTTTTATACCCATCACGATTATATTTCCCACGAATGGTCATGACAGGGCTTTTAGATTCCCTAACCATTTTAAAAGCATTTTTACCAATAACAGTACCCGGTGAGAGTTTAGAAGTTAAACCTACCATTACAAGTGGTTCAAGCACATCAGCAACTTTATTAATTTCTTCATACACATTGCCCTGACGCAACATGGTTTCTACCGGACGTCCGGATTTTGAAGCGGCTTCTTTTGCAAGCTCCGCTAATTTTCGTTGAACAGAAGTGGATTGAGCTTCCTCTTCAACAGAAAGTAAAATTATTTTTGCATCCGTATGCTGTGCAATTGTGTAGGATTGGTTAAGGGCTATTACGGTTTGTTCGGTTCCATCAATAGGAACGAGAATCGAGTTTGTAGAGATAGACATGTAAAAGATTTTTTAATTGTGAATACATAAAATTCTTAAGAATAGGTTTTCGCGAGACTACTGCCTACGCGCAGAAATTCAATAAACTTATGGTCGCAAAGAGATGTGAGCATAAGAAACAGCATCAACATCGCACCAAAAGTACGATGGCTGTATTTCCAACCTTTGTATTCAATATTAAATAATCATTAACTAACATATCCGCGGATATAATCTTTGGTCATTTTTTCTTTGGGGTTCAGTAGCAACTCCTCTGTCGGAGCAAATTCTACAATTTCTCCCATGTAAATAAAAGCAATATAATCAGATACTCTTCTGGCTTGTCTCAATATATGTGTGACCAAAACCAGTGTATAATTATCTTTTAATTGTAGAAACAATTCTTCAATGCGTTGTGTAGATACGGGATCTAATGCAGAAGTTGGTTCATCGCCTAAAATAATTTCTGGTTCTATGGCCAAGCCACGTGCCAGACAAAGGCGTTGTTGTTGCCCGATTGACAAGCGCGTTGCAGGTCCATGCAACCTGTCTTTTACCTCATCCCACAATGCTGTTGCTTTCAAATACCGTTCTACAATTTCATCTAATACTTTCTTATCGCGCTCTCCATGAATTCTTGGGCCATAAGCAATATTATCGTAAATGCTCATTGGCAACGGAAAAGGTCGTTGTGAAAGCAGGCCCATTTTTTTTCGGATGTGTGTTACTTCTGTATCTTTTGCATACAAATCTTCTCCATCTACCAGCACTTTTCCTTCAATGCGTACATCTGTACTGTTGTTATCCAATAATCTATTGAGTGTTTTTAACAGGGTTGTTTTACCACAACCAGAAGGTCCGATAAAAGAGGTTACTTTTTTATCGGGGATATCAATGCTGATGTTTTTGAGAATGTGTGCCTCTCCAATATAAACATTCAGATTTTTTACACTAATGTGTGGTGATGCAATTGTCATATTTTATTTTTCGATAATTTTTTACTAAAATATTTTGCACCAATGCTAATGATTAAAACAATAATCGTCAGAATTAATGCTGCCCCATAGGCTCTTTCCTGCACTTCCTGAATAGGACTGCTTAACTGAAAGAAAATAGCCAATGGTAATGTTGCTGCCGGTTGTGCCAATGATGTTGGTATGTTATCAGTATATCCTGCTGTAAATAAAACACAAGCCGCATCACCTATTGCTCTTCCGAATGAAAGTAAAATAGCGGTGATTATTCCGGGAATGGATTGTCTTAATAAGACTTTTCCAGTTTCCCAGCGTGTTGCGCCCAATGCATATGTAGCCTCTGCAAGCTCAGTCGGAATGATTCGCATCACCTCATCCATAGCTCTTACTAATATCGGAATAATTAGTAATGTTACTGTAATGATACCAGCCAATAAGGATGTTTTCAATCCCAGTATTACCATGATCGTAAAACCAAATGCTCCGTATACGATGGATGGTATTCCAAAAAGTACATCAAATGCAAGTCGCGTAACTGCAGTCAATTTAGATCCTTTTTTTGAATACACATTGATATACAAAACGATGGGAATGCTAATGAGTAACCCAAGCAAGGTAGAACCAATTGTTATGTATATAGATCCAATGATCGCATTTAAAATGCCTCCTCCTTTTCCAATGTAAAAGCCTCCTTCAGGCGATTTGCTAATCAGATCCCAGTTAAGTGAGTTTATTCCATGAGAAATAATTGTCCATAAAATAAGGAACAAAGAACCAACAATCACCAAGGTGCTGGCACCCATGACTCCTTTAAAAAAGTTCTCTTCTAATTTCCGTTTATCCATTTGTTCTCCTTTCCAATCGCATTAAAATATATCTTGAAATGGCATTAAATAAAAAAATGATGACAAATAAAATAAGTGCTGCTAGCATTAAAGCTGAATCATACATTGGAATGGAAAGCATTTCACCATAGTTGTTTGCAATTAATGCGGGTAATGGATATGCCCCATCAAATAATGAATGCGGAGTTTCCGGAATATTACCACATACCATTAACACAGCAATGGTTTCTCCGAATGCTCTTGAAATGGCAAGAACAACAGCTGCAATGATTCCAGGTTTTCCTTTTTTTAATACAACATACTTTACAGTTTGCCATTTTGTTGCACCAATAGAAAGTGAAGCTTCACGCAAACCTTGCGGAATGGTTGAAAAAACTTCTCCTAAAATATTAATGATCAATGGAAAAATCATGATGGCTAAAATGATTCCTCCGGCAAGTGTACTGTAGCCAGATGAATAATCGATAAAATGAGGTGCTAATGTATCCTGAATAAAAGGTACAACAACTAAAACTCCCCAAACACCATAAACAACAGGTGGAATGCCTGATAATAAATCGACCAATGGATTTAGAATTTGTTTCACGCGCTTGTGTGCATATTCCGATAAATAAATACTTGTAAATAACGAAAGTGGTAAAGCAATAACAATAGCCACAAGCGTAACATACAATGTTCCTGTTATAAAAGGTAAGAACCCAAATTTTCCTTTAAATGGTCTCCACACATCTGAAGAAAGCATATCCCATAATGAATTTTTTTCAAGAATGGGTGCTGATTTATAATAAAGGCCTACAATAATTAATACCACAACAAATAAAGACAATAAAGTAAGTGTCAGAAACACTCCTTTAATTGTTTTATCTTTTGCTAAACGTGTACTCATTTTTTTAAATTATCTCCCTAATGATTCGTTTGAAACTTTCGCTAATTCCGTTTTTAATCTTTCTGGAGTTAAGTTGATGTAACCAGATTCATGAACATATTTTTGACCTCCGGTTAAAACATATTTTATAAATTCTTTCACCAATACGCTTGAAGGTTGGCCTTTCGTTACAAAAAATAAATCTCTTGCGGGTGGAGAAGGATATTTACCGGCGGCAATGGCAGCTGTTAATTCATCCAATCTTCTATAGAAATTTTCACTGGGATCAATTTTTCCATTATTATTTAAATCAATGGGTACAGCGATCAATCCATTGATTTGCTCTCTTGTTTTCAAATCGTATACGTATACAATATTGCTAAATCCAATGGATGCAGGATCTTTCTTAATTGCTTGCGCTTGTCCCGGATCGCCATATACGCCAATACCTAATAAATCTTCTTGTTTTTTTCCAAAATAATTTGCCCAGGTCTCTGCTGCTCCAGCAGCATCTGAACGGGTGTATACATGCACAGGCATGTTTGTTTTTATTCCGGTTGCTTGTTCCCAGTACTTAGATTTGCCCAAAATAAAAAAATCATTCAATGCTTCTTTTTTTATTCCTTTTACCAGAAGATCAAAGAGAATTGGGTTTTTTGCACTGACTGTTGGAATAACTGCATCCTTTGTAACAATAATTGGAAACGCTCCTTTTTTTTCTTCTTCCGGATTTAGATCTCTGGAGAGAAGTCCAATATCCGATACGCTTGAAAGCACATCTGTAATACCCTTTCCTGCCCCACCGGCAGACACATCAATTTTAACATTGGGGTGAATTTTTCTAAATTCTTCTGCCCATTTCACGGCAAGTGGATACAATGCAAATGCCCCTGTTATGGTCATATTGCCTTTTAAATTATCCGGAGGTGGTGGTGGTGTTTTAATTCGTGTATTTGAATTAAAAACAATCCATACCAACGAAACAACAAACAGGATAGAAATTATCTTTTTCATGTCAATCTTCTTCGAATAAGCTTTAAAAGCAGTATTTTATGTAATTCCTACCGATTTAGTAATAATTTCATAAAATACTGCCGCAAAGCTATTAAAAAACTCGTTACGAGCCCATGTTTCTTTGAAAGAAACTAGTCTCTCAACCTTTCGCTATTTCTCAAAAGGAGCATCAAATGTTAGACTTACGTAATATAATCCACCAATTGTTGGCCCTGCCGCATATTGTATATAACGGTAATTCAACAAGTTAGTAGCACCTACTTTAATTGATGTTTTTATTGCCGGTACTTTATAAGACAACTGCGCGTCAATAGTGCTAAATGCTTCTACTCGTCCGGTAGCTAAAGGGCTTTCCCAGGTATATGCATCTTGCCATTTCCAAACAATGTTAAATCCGAAGTTGTTGAATAATTCTCTGTTTCCAAATTGAACATTTGATGAAAACCGAGATGTGTTAAAGCCTGTAATAAAAACATCATTGTCACCAATAATTTTTAAGTCGTTGTAATTGATGTTTCCTGAAATAGTATAGGATTTAAAGAAATTATAGCTCACTCTTAAAGCCGATCCGTATGCATGATATTTGTTAACAGCATTGGTGTAAACACGGTAGCGTGTGCGTGTTGCATTTGTGTTTGTTGCAATATCAAATGCAGAGCTGTCTGTTCCTACCAGGTTCTTCGGCACAACCACTTCCACTTGTCCTAAGAAACCTTCCATAATGTTGTAATACGCATCCATGTCAATAATTAGTTTATTGTCAAACAAAATGGATTTGTAACCAAAATCAAATGCTTGTATATGTTCTGGTCTTAACTTCGGTAAGTTTGCAGATACCAGCAATGATTTATTAGCAAGGATAGCTGCAGTTTTTGCAGAACCTGTTAACCCTTTAATGGCATTGTTAAAATTATCCGCAGAAGCTTGCGTGTACGAATTTTCTAAATAACCTAACCCTTCGTTTACTTTTTCCAATCCACCTACACGTCTTACGTTTCCGTTGTTTACGAATGATAACGCTTCGAATAATGCGGGGAAACGGTATCCATCCTGATAAGAAACACGCACAGAATTTCTTTTGTTGGGTGAATATACAATGGCTGCACGTGGATTGAACTTACCCTGAAATTCAGGGTTTCTATCATAACGAAGTGAACCCACCAATTTCAGTTTGTTATCAAACAATTCTTTACTCAATTGTACGAAACCACCAAATTTGGTGTAGTACTGATTCTTCCCATATTTTCCATCAGCTTCAGCTATTGTTCTTTCTGCAAGGGGGCGGGAAAAATCAACAAAGTTGTTTCCATCAGGGATAACTTCATACGTACGTGCATCTGCACCAATTAATACATTTAAAGCAGTATCAAGCAAGGAAGATAAATCGTATTGAAACTCTCCGTGATACGTGCGGCTTTTTTGCCAGAATGCAGAACCTCCTACAGCAGAAGGGGTACCGGCAACAACCGATGGGTGATCCCAATTATTTGTGTTTTTTAAATCGTGTAATTGTGCATTAAAAATTTCTGAACCTGGCTCTGGGCGACCCAAATCAGCAGCTTCACGTGCACGTTGATGAGCAGTTACCAGATCCGTTCCTGCATTTATTTCTTTCACCAATTTTGCCTGATAGTCATTTTTCCAAAGCGTGTTATTCTTGAATGTCAGATCCAGGTTATCAGCAGTAGGTTTTAAATTATAGGAGTTGCCGGTGTTCTCAGAGTTGGAGTATGCGCGTATTTGTAAGTTACGGTTTTTGTATTCGAGTGCATGACTTTGCAATAATACATTATCCAACTGAATTTTATTACCTCTTTGAAACACACCATCCATGGTTCCGATACGGTATACATAATTGATTTGCGATTTATCCGTTAACTTATAGAATAAACCAACATCAGCTTTGGTATTGTTTGCATCTGGTCTTACCAAATCTTTTTCCCAATAACCGGTACGTCTAACATTGTACGTTTTACCACCTGCTGTAACGGTAACTAAGTTATTTTTTTCATCACCATATTTGTTCCAGGCATCGTATGCAGGATTGTTTTCAGCGGAGTTAAATTGAGAGTTATTCGGGTTTGAGGTTGTCAGATAAAATGGGTTTTGATCTGTTGTATTGGAAGAAACCCAATCAACACCTTGAAAGTGGGATGCATTTAAACGGTATGCAAATTTGTTTTTTGCTCCAATAGTTCCTGCTACACGAAAAGCGGTTTCACTTAAAAAGCTTGGCGCATGGTCGATTCCATCCACATGATTGATACCCGTACGTTGGTAAATACTCACTCCTTTATTAAGAAAAGGGTTTTTGGTTTGCAAGTTTGCCAATCCATTGATCGAATTGATACCATACAAAGCAGAAGAAGACCCCGGAATAATTTCAACACTGCGAATATCCAATTCGCTTGGTCCTATTGTATTACCAATAGACGCCCCTAATGTAGGTGCCTGAATGTCGACCCCATCTACTAATTGCATAAATCTAAAATTGTTCGGACTGTTAAACCCTCTTGTGTTGGGTACTTTAAAAGTTAAACTGGATGTAGTAAGTTGCACCCCTTTTACATTTTCCATTGCATCATAATAGGATGGTGCTGGAGTTTCGCGAAGTGCAATGATATCTAACTTATCAATGGCTACAGGCGATTTCTGAATATTTTCTTCCACGCGCGAAGCTGAAACAACAATTTCATTCACAAGAATGGATTGCGGCTTTATTTCAAAGTTGATATTGCTTTTTTCATTTGCGACAACATACTCTTGTTTTTCATAACCTACATATGTTACCACCAATGTAAGGGGGAAGCTGTTGGCTGCTTTTAATACAAACTTCCCATCTCCGTCAGTTTGTGTACCTTCTGTTGTTCCTTTTATAGCAATCGTAACCCCAGGTAATGGTTCTCCTGTGTTTTTATCCCTGATTTTTCCGGATAATTGAATTCTTCCACTCTGGGCAAACAGAGCGGCATTTGTTAATAGCAAGAAGATGATAGCGAATAATCTTGTTTTCATTGTTAATTGTTTCTTTTTTTTAATTGTCTCGGTTTATTTATAATAATATAATATCCATCGTTTTAATGGATTTTTAAAGCATAACTATGCTTTTGTCATGAAGTATAAAATGGTATGGGGCTAAAAGGGACCCTGTATTATAAGCATGCCCTTAGGCAACAACTTATATAGGTTGAGGAAAAGCGGGAATGGTTTTCTTTTGTTGTAAGTAATTGTTTCATTGTACGTTTAGTTTGATAGCGTTTGCAAATATACACAATATCTACCAAATTAGTATACTTTTATAAAAAAAATATTTTGTTTATGAATAAATTCAGGTTGGATAACCTATAAAATAAGGAAAGTTGTTATTTGGTTTTGGCTTTTTTCTTTACCATTTCCAGTCGTTGTTCTCGTTTAATAATATCCTGTAAAGTGGTGCCGGAGAAAATTTTAAGGGTTGCTTCTCTTACATCTTTCATTACATCACGGATACCGCAAACAACTTCGTCCTTACAGTCATCACATCGTTCATAAAAGTTAATACTTACGCAGGGAATCAATGCAATTGGACCATCAATGGAACGCAATACCTGGCTTAAATACACTTCACTTGGTTTCTTAATTAAATAATAACCGCCGCCTACTCCTATTTTGCTGCCAAGTATCCCTTGTTTTCTAAGATCCAACAAGATTGTTTCAAGGAATTTTTTAGGAATTTTTTCTTTCTCTGAAAGATGCCCGATTAATATTGGCCCTTCACCGTAATTTTTTGCAAGGTGAAGAAGCGCTTTGATCGCATATTTGGTTTTCTTTGAAAGCATAGAATATGATTAGAATATAAACAAAAATAGCATTTTTTTTTAATTCGAGTCAACTATAAATTTGTTGAAACAGTGGTCATACAAATTAGTATCTTTGCGGTGTTATACTCCTTATAAAATGCAATCAATATTAAATACAATAGAAGAAGCGATCGCAGAGCTGAAAGCCGGGAAAGTAATTATCGTAGTGGATGATGAAGATCGCGAAAATGAAGGTGATTTTTTAACTGCTGCTGCCAATGTTACGCCTGAAGTAATTAATTTTATGGCTACTCATGGTCGGGGGCTCATTTGTGCGGCTATTACTGAAGAACGCTGCAAAGCACTCGGACTTGAAATGATGGTCAGCAACAATACTTCTGAACACAGTACTGCTTTTACCGTATCTATTGACTTATTAGGCTATGGCTGCACAACTGGTATTTCTGCCAGTGATCGTTCAAAAACGGTTCAAGCACTTATCAATCCAGCCATTAAACCTGAAGAGTTCGGAAAACCCGGACATATTTTCCCTTTAAAAGCTAAAAACGGTGGCGTTTTAAGACGTGCCGGTCATACCGAAGCCACAGTTGATCTGGCCCGTATCGCAGGGTTTGAACCCGCAGGTGCCTTGGTAGAGATTATGAATGAAGATGGTAGTATGGCCCGGTTGCCACAGCTCCTGGAAATTGCTAAAAAGCACGATTTAAAGATCATTTCCATAGAAGATTTGATTGCTTACCGTCTAAAAAACGAAAGCATCATCGAAAGAAATGTACAAGTAAAAATGCCAACGCAATGGGGGAACTTTGATCTGGTGGCTTATCATCAAATTACCAATCACCAGGAGCATTTGGCACTTATAAAAGGAAGCTGGGCCAAAGATGAGCCTATACTGGTGCGTGTCCACTCCTCCTGCTTAACTGGCGATATCTTTGGTTCCTGCCGTTGCGATTGTGGCGCCCAACTTCATAAATCAATGGAAATGATTGAAAAAGAAGGAAAGGGTGTGATTGTATATATGAATCAGGAAGGCCGTGGTATTGGACTCCTTAACAAATTAAGAGCTTATAAATTACAGGAAGAGGGGCGTGATACTGTTCAAGCGAATGAAGAACTAGGCTTTCAAGGTGATGAACGTGATTATGGTGTAGGAGCTCAAATTTTAAGAGATCTCGGAATCAGCAAAATCCGACTGATGAGCAACAAC
>DAORKB010000077.1:5285-14361 GCA_035439365.1 Bacteroidia bacterium | reverse complement strand
TTGTAATGACCTTTTTCATTGCAATCTTTGTGTTTTTTATGATGTTTATTTTTACTTATATAGATGATTTTGTCGGAAAAGGATTAAGTGTGGACGTATTATCCAGGTTATTTTTTTATTTTACATTGACAACCGTTCCAAATGCATTACCACTGGCAATTTTGTTGTCTTCGTTGATGACCTTTGGAAATCTTGGAGAGCATTTCGAATTAACAGCAATGAAAAGCTCCGGGCTGCCGCTCCAAAAAATCATGACCCCTTTAATCATTGCTACACTTTCATTATCGATTTTAGCTTTTTATTTTTCAAATAATATTTTACCCTATACCAATTTAAAAGCCGGCGCTTTGTTATATGATGTTAGGAGTTCGAAACCTGCATTATTATTTAAAGATGGGGTTTTTAATAACAGTTTGACAGGCTTCAGTATTCGGGTAAATAAAAAGGATAGGGATGGCAAAACCTTGCATGATGTTATGATTTATGATCATCGTGAAAAAAAAGGTAACAACATTGTGTTATCTGCTAAGCAAGGAGAAATGATGGAAACAAAGGATAAGTCTTTTCTGGTGTTGACATTAAAAGACGGAGTGAGTTATCAGGAACGGGCGAACGATGAGAAAGATATGCAAACACATCCGTTTATCAGAGATCAATTCCAGGAACGTACCATTCGTTTTGACATGTCTGAATTTAAGCTCTCCCGTACAAATGAGAAACTATTTAAAGACAATCAACGGATGTTAGATGTTTCTCAATTAAACGATGCAATTGACTCATTAAAAAAGAAAAGTGAAAAACGTAATAAGGATTTTCCTGTCCAATTAAAAAGAAGCTATTACAGCAAGTCTCTGACTTTTCTGGAGGGAACGAAAAGCTCACAACCCGTATCTACACAAGAAGTTACACCTGATTATTTTAAAAAATTATCGAAACAGCAAAAGTTAACCGTCATAGAAGCGGCTTCTAATATTGCCAGAAGTGCCAAAGCCTTTGTCGATTCTAATAAAGCGGACCGTGAAGCAGAAATTGAAAGTATAGTAAGATATCAAATCGAATGGCATCGTAAATTTACACTTTCCATTGCTTGTATTGTTTTATTCTTTATTGGCGCCCCTCTCGGAGCAATTATACGAAAGGGGGGACTAGGGACACCTGTCGTTATTTCCATTGTGTTTTTCATTATCTTTCATGTCTTGTCTATTACAGGAGAAAAGTTGGCAAAAGAAGGAACAATTCCGGCATTCATTGGAATGTGGATCGCCACTGTTTCTTTATTACCCATTGGTATTATCCTAACACGGAAAGCTACTTCCGACACAGATTTGTTTGATATTAATTCTTACATTCAACCCGTTGTTAACTTTTTTTCAAGAACAAAGCCCCCGCTTTAGAACTGATCTAGCTTTTTAAAATAACGCAAGCTGGGTATTTTATATTCACTCGTCGAATACTACTTACACTATTAGCTCTATTTATTATATTTGTCAGGTCTCCTGATCGCAGATTTCTATATGATTCGAATATGAAAATTTTACAAGTATGCAGTAAAATACCATATCCTTCAAAAGATGGTGGAAGTATTGCAATGAATATCTTAACAGAAGGCCTAATTGAAACAGGAAATCAAGTAACTGTATTGGCAATGTCTACACGAAAAAGCTTTGTAAAAACGGGTGAGACAGATGCCAGCTATCAGGCAAAAACAAAATTCCAGACAGTTTTCATAGACACATCCATTAAACCACTTGATGCATTTTTAAATTTATTCTCAAAAAAATCATACAATATTACCCGCTTTTATTCCAGGGAATTTGAAATGGCTTTGGAAACCTTATTAGTACAGGAGAATTTCGACGTCATACAACTTGAAACTTTATGGGTTACTCCATACGTAGAAACGATCAGAAAAAAAACAAAAGCAAAGATTGTTTATCGCTCACATAATGTTGAATACATTATATGGGAACGGTTAGCAGCAATTACAGCGAATCCATTGAAAAAAATTTATTTGCAATTGCTGGCTGGTAAGCTTAAAAATTATGAAATAAGCATGTTAAATAAGTACGATGCAATTGCCAGCATAACAGATGTAGAAATTAATACATTAAAGAATTTAGGTTGCAAACTTCCGATGAAGCACATCCCATTTGGGGTATCACTTAGCAAATATACAAATCAACAAGTTGATGTGGAATTTCCTTCCCTTTTTCACCTTGGATCAATGGATTGGATGCCTAATGAAGAGGCGATAAAGTGGTTTCTAAATAGAATTTGGCCGGCAATTCATGTTAAATTTCCAAACTTAAATTTATATCTTGCTGGTAGAAACATGCCTGCATGGTTGCTTGAATTGAAAATGGAAAATGTAAAGGTGATGGGGGAAATAGTTGACTCCTTAAAATTTATTTGTTCCAAATCGGTTATGATTGTCCCTTTACAATCAGGAGGAGGAATGAGAATAAAAATAATTGAAGGGATGGCACTGGCCAAAACAATTGTATCCACTGCTATTGGGGCCGAAGGTATTGCCTGCGAAGATCAGGTTGATATCCTATTGGCAAATACCGAAACAGAATTCAAACAAGCTATAGAAAAGTGTATAGTAGACAAAGCATTCACGGAAACCATTGGAAAGAATGCGCGAATGTTGATTGAAAATAAATATGACAATCATAAAATCTGCAAAGAATTAATAGCATTTTATCAAACATTGAATTAAGTTGAAAATTTTTATCATACTATCGCGTGTTCCATATCCACTTGAAAAAGGGGATAAGCTTCGCGCGTTTAATCAAATCAAAGAACTCTCAAAAAATAATGAGGTTTATTTATTTGCATTAAATGATCTGAATTCAAACCAGCAAGCAATTGCCGAACTTTTAAAGTATTGTAAGGAAGTTACTGTTTTTAGACTCACCAAGCTTACAATAGTGCTCAATTTAATTCGTACTTTATTTGATGGTAAACCTTTTCAGGTAGGATATTTCTATTCAAAAAAAGCACAAGTTGTAATAGATACTTTAATTAAAAAGTATCAACCCAACCATATTTATTGTCAACTGATCCGTACAGCTGAATATGTAAGGCCATACCCGAATATCCCAAGAACGCTGGATTTTATGGATATTTTTTCAAAAGGAATGGAAAGAAGAAAATCGACGAGCCCATTTTATCTAAAACCTATTTTGGGAATCGAATATCGCCGGTTGTTAACTTACGAAAATAAAATTTTTGATTCCTTTACCAATAAAACCATCATTTCCGAACAGGATAAAAGTTTTTTACCACATCCCGATAAAGAAGAAATTGTGGTTATTCCAAATGGAGTGGATACGTCTTATTTTAAACCAATGGAAAGCAAAAAAGAATTTGAATTGCTATTCAATGGAAACATGAATTATCCACCCAATATTGAAAGTGTTCAATACCTTGTAAACAAAGTGATGCCACTCATCTGGAAACAAAAACCTGAAGTTCGATTGCTAATTTCCGGAGCCAATCCAAACAGCAAAGTGCTGGAACTAAAATCAGATAGAGTAGTGGTAAGTGGATGGATGAATGATATTCGTGAAAATTTCGCGAAATCAAAAATACTTGCGGCTCCGATGCAAATAAGTATTGGTTTACAAAACAAGTTGCTGGAAGCAATGGCTATGAAATTGCCATGTGTTACCTCCACACTTGCTAACAATGCATTAAAAGCCAAACCCAATGAACAAATATTGGTAGCAGATACCCCCGAAGAATACGCCAAAAGCATTGTTTCTCTCTTAAATGACGAAGCTATGATGAACCGCATTGCTGAAAACGGGTATCAATATGCGTTAAGTAATTTCAACTGGCACAACACAACAAAGCTTCTCGAAAAATTATTTCAGCAAAAGTAGATCAGGAATAAATTGTGGTAAAGTTTATTCCTCTTTACAATTGCTCAAAAGAAAAGGCTGCCTTTTAAAGCAGCCTTTCCCGTTTTTTAAAAGTAGTTATTAATCTTTACAGAAGGATTATATCTTCTCCGATTTGAACCAAAGAATAAGTTCCGGATCAAATTTATACCAGATACCATTGGATCCTTCCCATTGTGAATCAAGCACAAGTGCCCAATCAATGCCATTGGTAGAAGATTTTAATTCAGTACCTACCAGCTTTAAAAGCTTTCCACTTTTATCTTCCCAGGTTCCATCTTTTACCGTTTCCCATTTCTGGTTATCTGAAGATGACCATAAACTACCATCGGTAGCATTGATTTTATAAAATAATTTTTTGCCTTGACGTATACCTTCCCAGGTACCATTGGCTGTTTTGATCCATTCTGCAGCTGAAACAGTAATCATGGATTTTGCCGGGATTCGTGTTGGCGTCTCCGTTGCGTTTACCGCATAGTTAAAGCACAAGCCACTTGCTAATAAAATGATTTTTTTCATAGGCTATCGAAATATTTTCATTAAAAATTTGCTTTTTACAAAATTTGTAGATTATATTTGCAAACGATTTATAAATAAACATGAAAAAACAAGTATTAAATAACATTTGGTGGTGGACGTACTCAAACAACATGAGAACGGCCTAGTCATTATATTTAATAAACTCAAGTATATTTGCCCGCTCTCCAAGCGGGCTTTTTTTTTGACCAAATTGAAAACAAATGAAGTACAAACTAACAACAACGTATAAAAAGCTATTAGCGGATACCTATACACCCGTAAGTATCTATCTTAAACTACGTGACAAGTTTCCCAATAGCATTCTGTTAGAAAGCTCGGATTATCACGGAAATGAAAACAGCTTTTCCTTTATTTGCAGCAAACCACTGGCATCAATTAAAGTAGAAAATGAAAAAATTATTTCCACATTTCCGGATGGTAAAAGAATGGAGGAGCCTATAAAAAAAGGAGTTTCTGTTCCTGCAGAAATTAAAAAATTTGCCGATTGCTTTCAGGTTTCTGCAAATGAATTTAAATTCATCAACAACGGTTTGTTTGGTTACATTGCTTACGATGCCGTACGTTATTTCGAAGAAATTGCGGTTAATGCCACTAAAAAAGAAAGTAAAAAAATTCCTGATCTCATTTATAGTATCTATCAATATGTAATTGCTATTGATCATTATAAAGATGAAATCTATTTGTTTGAACACAGCTTCGAAACAACCGAAAAGAGCGGAATTGAACAACTGGAAGCATTTATCTCCAACAAAAATTTTGCATCCTACCCGTTTCAAACGGAGAATGAAGAAGTATCCAACTTTACCGACCAGGAGTTTATTAAAGTAATTGAAAAGGGAAAAGAGCATTGCAAAAGGGGAGATGTATTTCAAATCGTTTTATCCCGTGAGTTTTCTCAGGCCTTCAAAGGGGATGATTTTAATGTATATCGCGCTTTACGTTCCGTAAATCCTTCGCCATATCTGTTCTATTTCGATTATGGCAATTTCAAAATATTTGGTTCCTCTCCGGAGGCTCAATTGGTTGTGAAAAGCAACATGGCTACCATACATCCTATTGCCGGTACATTCAGGCGAACAGGCAATGATGACGCGGATGCGCAACTGGCTGAAAAATTAAAACTGGATGCAAAGGAAAACGCCGAACACGTGATGCTTGTTGACCTGGCCCGCAACGACCTGAGCCGGGCGTGCAATGAAGTAAAGGTGGAAACTTTTAGAGAGATCCAATTCTATTCTCATGTCATCCATTTGGTATCAAAGGTTTCCGGTAAGCTTAAGCCAGCTACTACCACGATGAAATTGGTGGCAGATACCTTTCCTGCCGGTACATTAAGTGGAGCACCCAAACACATGGCCATGCAATTAATTGATACGTACGAACGCGGAAACCGTAGTTTTTACGGTGGATGCATCGGTTTTATGGGGTTTGATGGTAACTTCAATTCCGCCATTATGATTCGCTCCTTTTTAAGTAAAAACAATCACTTGTTTTATCAAGCTGGTGCAGGTGTTGTCGAATCCTCCAATGAACAAAGCGAATTAAATGAAGTAAATAATAAATTGGCCGCTCTTAAAAAAGCAATAGAATTTGCAAAACAGATTTAACTAAGGTAACACGCATATATGAAAATACTTGTAATTGATAACTACGATAGCTTTACATACAACCTGGTACATTATCTTGAAAAGGTAACAGATGCCCGTATTGATGTGTTTCGTAATGATAAAATAAAATTAGAGGAAATAGAACAGTACGATAAGATCCTTCTTTCGCCCGGACCAGGAATTCCATCGGAAGCAGGAATTTTATTGGACGTGATTAAAAAATATGCGCCAACTAAAAGTATATTTGGTGTCTGCTTGGGACAACAAGCTATAGCCGAAGCATTTGGAGGGTCTATCAGCAACCTGAAAGAAGTATTTCACGGCGTTGCGACACCCGCAACCATACTAATTGAAGATGCGATATTTAAGAATGTTCCTAAACAACTAAAGGTGGGGCGTTACCACTCCTGGGCGGTGAACAAAGAAGATTTGCCAAAGGAGCTCGAAATTACAGCTGTTGACGAATCCGGAAGCATCATGGCCATTCGCCATAAAACCTATGATTTAAGCGCTGTTCAGTTTCATCCGGAGAGTGTACTTACCGAACATGGATTACAAATGATTGAAAACTGGGTAAATAAAAAATGAAAGAAGTATTAACTACCTTATTTGAAAATAAGACACTTTCCAAAGAAGAAGCAAAGCATATTCTGATGAATATTGCGGCTGGAAAGTACAACCAATCACAGGTTGCAGCTTTTATGTCTGTTTACCTCATGCGTAACATTACCGTTCAGGAACTGTCGGGCTTTCAGGAGGCCATGCTCGAATTGTGTTTGCATATGAAGTTTGACACCGCCGAAACCATTGATATTGTTGGAACAGGAGGGGACGGAAAAGATACATTTAACATCTCAACCCTGGCATGTTTTATAACAGCCGGTACGGGAATAAAAGTAACAAAGCATGGTAACTATGGCGTATCCTCGGTTAGCGGATCCTCCAATGTACTGGAGGCGATTGGTTATAAATTTACCAACGATAAAGATACCTTGCAAAAACAATTGGATAAAGCCGGAATTTGTTTCATGCACGCCCCTTTATTTCATCCGGCCATGAAAACAGTTGCTCCCATTCGAAAAGAGCTGGGCGTTCGCACGTTCTTTAATATCCTTGGGCCTATTGTAAATCCTTGTCTGCCAAAATACCGATTGATTGGTGTGTACAACCTGGAAATGGCGCGTTTGTATAATTACCTTTTGCAAACCACACCTTCGGAATACACTATCTTGTACTCTTTTGATGGATATGATGAAATTTCATTGACTTCCGACTTTAAACTCATTTCCAAACGAACAGAACAATTGGTACAACCCATTGAACTTGGTTTTAAAACACTTCAGCAACAAGATATTGCAGGAGGAGAAAGTGTTGCCGAAGCAGCCAAGCTTTTTTTAAGAGTATTGAATGGAGAAGGTACTCCTGCCCAGAATAATGTAGCGTGTATCAATGCAGCACTTGCGATACATTGTGTTCACCCGGATAAACCTATTCTTGACTGCCTTGCTGAGGCGCAGGAATCATTGCAATCAAAAAAAGCATTGCAGGTTTTTAAACAATTAATCAATAACTAAACGTTGCACAAGCAAATGGCCATGAATACACTTGATAAAATAATTGCACACAAATACAAAGAGGTAGAAGAGCGTAAATCCCTTTACCCTGTAAAGCTGTTGGAACAATCCATTTATTTTAATTCGCCTACGGTTTCCTTTAAAAAATATTTACTTCGTGAAGACAAAGTTGGCATCATCGCTGAGTTTAAGCGGAAGTCACCTTCTAAAGGAAATATTAATAAATATGCAGACGTTGAAAGAACAACAATTGGCTATATGCAAGCCGGCGCAAGCGTGCTAAGCATTTTAACAGATACCGAGTTTTTTGGAGGAAAAAATGCCGACTTAACCTTGGCCCGGAAATACAATTACTGCCCAATTTTAAGAAAAGAATTTATCATAGATGAATATCAAATCATTGAAGCCAAATCCATTGGCGCAGATGTGATCCTGTTATTAGCAAATGTGCTAACACCTCAGCAAATTAAACAATTTGCACAGTTTGCTAAAAAATTAGGGCTCGAGATATTACTGGAAGTAAGGGATAGGGAAGAACTGAACGCCGTAAACGAATATGTAGATGCTGTTGGTGTGAACAATAGAAACTTGAAAGATTTTTCGGTTAATATTTCCCAATCATATGATTTAGTGGATAAAATCCCCAATGAGTTTATCAAAATTTCCGAAAGTGGAATTGACGCTCCAGACACCATTATTAATCTTAGAAATGCAGGTTTTAGAGGGTTTTTGATGGGCGAACAATTCATGAAACAAAGCCGTCCTGAAATTGCCTGCGCCAATTTTATCAAGGAAATAACAACGTTACAAAAAACATTAAAAACGGTTTAATTTATGGGATTGACGTTTAAAAAAGCTACTGACAAAGATATCCCGGTTATACAGGATTTGGTTGACCGGATCTGGAAAAAACATTATTTGCCGATTATTGGAGAAAAACAAGTTGATTACATGCTCGCAAAAAATTATTCTACTGAAAGTATTCAAAAGCAAATGAAAGATCAACAGGAATATACACTTGTATATGATGATGAAGGAAATGCAATAGGGTATGTTTCACTCCGTATGAAAGATAAAAACAATTTTTTTTTGCACAAGTTTTATCTGGAAAGCGATCAACGAAGCAAAGGGATTGGCACAGCGGTTCTCAATCATATATGGAGTACGATACCTGAGACGTCAACGATTGAATTGACAGTAAACCGGCAGAATTACAAATCCATCAATTTTTATTTTAAAAATGGTTTTGTAATTAAAGAAGTGGCAGATTTTGATATTGGTGACGGATATTTTATGAATGATTTTGTTATGCTTCGCCGGCCGAAGCTTTCCAACCTTCGTTAAAACTACGGTTGACGATGAGCGAAAGCGGGCCTCGTCCGCTGTAGCTTTCAACCTTCGTTAAAACTACGGTTGACGATGAGCGAAAGCGGGCCTCGTCCGCTGT
>DAORKB010000077.1:0-5185 GCA_035439365.1 Bacteroidia bacterium | reverse complement strand
AGCTTTCAACCTTCGTTAAAACTACGGTTGACGATGAGCGAAAGCGGGCCGTTACCAAATTATAGCTGTATCAAATAGAAAAACAAACACACATATCCCATGAAAATAAAAGTTTGTGGTATGAAATACAAAGAAAACATCGAGCAGGTAGCCGATTTAAAACCCGACTATATGGGTTTTATATTCTATTCGGCTTCCAAGCGCAATGTTTCTGATGAATTTCTGATACCTGATATATCTCCGGAAATTAGTAAGGTTGGTGTTTTTGTAAATGCCAATGCAGATTTCATTATCGATAAAATCAGTACATATAACTTGCATTGTATTCAATTACATGGAGCTGAACCTCCGTTTTTTTGCAGACAAATGAAACGCATCACCTGTATTATTAAAGCATTTGGGATTGACGAACAGTTTGATTTTAGTAAACTAAAGGAATATGAAGATTGCTGCGACTACTTTTTATTTGATACCAAAACATCCGATCATGGTGGAAGTGGAAAGCAATTTAATTGGGACTTGTTGAATCGCTATACATTTAACCTCCCTTTCTTTTTAAGTGGTGGCTTGGATCTGGAAGCAGCAAAAAAAATGAAAGAAATGAAAGTTAAATACCCGCTTTTATATGGTATTGATGTAAATAGCAAATTCGAAAAAAGTCCCGGATTAAAAGATGTTGATCAGCTCAAGCACCTAATGGAATTGATGAGAAATTAAAGGATTAATTATAAAATAATAAATAAGTATGGAAATGGATTACAAGGTAAATGAAAAAGGATATTATGGAAATTTCGGAGGAGCATTTATCCCCGAGATGTTATATCCAAATGTAGAAGAGCTTCGTCTGAAGTATCTTCAAATCATCAACGAGGATGCATTTCAAAAAGAATGGCGCGACTTGTTGAGAGATTATGTGGGGCGCCCTTCTCCTTTATACTTTGCAAAACGATTGTCTGAACACTACAAAACAAATATTTACCTGAAACGGGAAGATTTAAATCATACCGGCGCACACAAGGTAAATAATACGTTAGGACAGATCTTATTGGCAAAACGTCTGGGAAAGACGCGTATTATTGCCGAAACAGGAGCAGGGCAGCATGGGGTTGCTACAGCTACGGTTTGTGCACTCATGGGACTGCAATGCATTGTTTACATGGGAGAGATCGATATCGAACGCCAGGCACCTAATGTAGCCCGTATGAAACTGTTGGGAGCAACGGTCATACCTGCAAAAAGCGGAAGTAAAACGCTAAAAGATGCTACAAATGAAGCGATTCGGGATTGGATCAACAATCCGGTGGATACCCATTATATCATAGGATCTGTCGTTGGCCCACATCCATATCCTGATATGGTTGCACGTTTTCAGTCAATCATTAGTGAAGAAGTAAAAAAACAACTGAAAGAAAAAACAGGAAAAGAAGATCCAAACTACGTGATTGCATGTGTGGGAGGGGGAAGCAATGCTGCCGGTGCTTTTTATCATTATTTAGACAACAAAAATGTAAAACTCATTGCTGTTGAGGCAGCTGGAAAGGGAATTCATTCCGGACATTCTGCAGCAACAAGTGTGTTGGGTAAAATCGGAATCATTCACGGCAGTAAAACGTTGCTGATGCAAACGGAAGATGGACAGATAACAGAACCTTATAGCATTTCTGCAGGGTTGGATTACCCAGGTGTAGGACCCATTCATGCGCACCTGTTTGAAAGTGGCAGAGCACAGTTTGTTTCCATTACGGATGAGGAGGCTTTAAAAGCTGTTTACCAGCTATGTAAATTGGAAGGAATTATTCCCGCACTTGAAAGTGCACATGCACTTGCTCACTTGAATGAGTTAAAAGCCAAAAAAGAGGAAGTGACGGTGGTGTGTTTATCTGGACGGGGAGATAAGGATTTGGCAACATTTATCAAGCATATGGATGTTTAAATATTAGTTTAATTAAAGGTTAAAACGTATTGATAATGAATAAAATAAATAAGTTATTTAAAGAAAAAAATAACAATATCCTTTCGGTCTATTTTACTGCTGGTTTTCCATCTCTAAATGACACTGCAATCATCATAAAAGAATTAGCGGATAATGGAGTGGATATGATTGAAGTAGGGATGCCATTTTCTGATCCCTTAGCAGACGGCCCAACGATACAACATACAAGTGAAGTGGCTCTATCTAATGGTATGACTATGAGGTTGTTATTTGATCAATTAAAAAAGATTGAAATCAAAAAATCCAAAGCGGCTATTTTGCTGATGGGATACCTTAATCCTGTTCTTCAATACGGTATCGAAAAATTTTGTCAGGATGCATCAGCATTGGGAGTTGATGGAGTGATTTTACCGGATCTACCCATGCAGGAATACCTGGATGAATACAAGCACATTTTTGAGAAACACGACCTGAAGAATGTATTTTTAATTACTCCTCAAACATCCGAAGAGAGAATAAGATTCATTGATGAACATTCCGATGGCTTCATTTATATGGTTTCTTCAGCGAGTACAACCGGTGCCAAATCAGAAATACAAAACTCACAAGAGGCTTATTTTAAACGAATAAAAGCAATGAAACTGAAGAATCCTACCATCATTGGTTTTGGAATTTCTGATGCAAAAACATTTGAAAAAGCGTGTGAATATGCAAACGGCGCCATCATCGGAAGTGCATTTGTAAAAGCTGTTGCTAACAGTAATAGCTTAAAAAAGGACATTGAAACCTTTGTGAAAGGGGTGAAAACTTCAGAGCGTGTGTGAGTATTTTTTTTATTTAAATTACTTAAAACTAATATTTTATATCGTTTATTTGAATCAAAACTGTAATTTATGATTATCCAATTAGAAAAAGATGTTCAAGCTACTTCCAAAGAAAAAATCCTTTCGGCTGTTAACAACATCGGGTATAAAACCACAGAAGTAAAAACTCAGAAAGGGAGTTACATTGTTTGCATCGGCAAAAACGAGTTTGATATTCGTCTGATTGGAAACTTGTCTGGCGTTCAGGATGTGCATCGTGTTTCCGAAGCCTATAAATTGGTTTCCCGTAAATGGAAGGTAGGTTCTACGGAAATAGATTTGGGAGATGGGGTAAAAATTGGTCCCAACAACCTTACCCTTATGGCTGGCCCATGTAGCATTGAAAGTGAGGAGCAGGTAGAGAAAATTGTAAAACACCTCGTTGCAAACAACATCCGAATCATGCGTGGCGGTGTATTTAAACCACGTAGTTCACCGTATGCATTCCGGGGAATGGGACTGGAAGGGTTAAAGATGTTTAATCGTGTCTGTCGTGCTAATGGAATCAAAATTATAACAGAGGTCATGCAGGTGTCTCAGATCGCTGATATGGCCGACTATGTAGATGTGTTTCAGGTAGGTGCTCGTAATTCTCAGAATTTTAACTTGTTAGATGAGTTGGGTAAAGTGGATAAGCCCGTGTTAATTAAGCGTGGCATGAGTGGAACCATTGACGAATTATTGCAATCAGCTGAATATATTTTTTCCAACGGAAATGAAAAGTTGATGCTGTGTGAACGTGGTATTCGTACCTATGAAAATGCCTATCGGAATACATTTGATATCAATGCGATACCTGTATTGAAAGAAAAAACACATTTACCAGTAATTGCAGATCCATCACATGGGGTTGGTATTCGTGAATATGTTTCAATGGTTGCCTTAGCAGCGATGGTTGCCGGAGCGGACGGGGTTATTTATGAAGTGCACGAAAAACCGGAAGAGGCTGCAAGTGATGGCCAACAAACACTCAACTTTGATGAATCCAATCAGTTGATTGAGAAACTGAGAGCTTTGTATGCAGTTAAATAATCGCGGAAACCTTTTAGGTTTAAGGAGTTAAGGGGCTTTAAAGTTTAATATCAAAAGGATCTGTTTAAAAAAGTGAACCTGACAGGTTTAAAATCATTGTGTTTTAAACCTGTCAGGTTCACTTTCTATTTAATTCACAGCTTATTTCCCCTTTCCATCAGGTTTCATCAAATTATTCAATCCCATCATTTGCTTCATAGTTTGTTGCATGTTTTCAGATGAACCATCCAGGAAGATGACATTTCCTTTGCCGTATTCAGCAAAATTTTTAATGGCTTCTGTCCACATGGAGAAAAGGATTACAGAAGTATCCAAGTTGGCTTGTTCCATTTCTTTGGCTGCCTGGGTCATACCTTTTGCCACTTCTTCGCGAAACAATGCAACACCTTGTCCACGCAGTTGAGCAGCTAATCGTTCTGCCTCAGCCGCAATTTTAATGGCGTTACCTTCCGCTTCTGCGGCTTTAGTTTTTGTAATCAATAAGGCTTGTCCCTCGTTTTCGGCAGCAGCTTTTAAGTTGTTCGAAGCCACTACTTGTGCCATGGATTTAATAATGGCATCATCAAACGTAATATCATTTAATTGTAAATCGAGTAGGTGATAGCCCCATGTTTCAAGGGTTTGGTCAATTTGTTCTTTTACATCGTTAACGATCTCTTTTCGTAACGAGAGCACCTCTGCTTGTCGTTTTGTTGCAACAAAGCCACGAATAGAGCCCTCAATGGTTCTAACCAGTGCTTGCATTAAGTTGCGGTCGTCCACAAACTTAAAAGCCACATTTTTTATACTTTCTTCGTTGGTGTTCACAACGGCATATAAAAGCATAGCTTTGAAGTACACGTTGGCCTGGTCAATCGTAATGGCTTGAAATTCAAGCTCAACGGAACGGTTTTGCACGGATACCCGCTTATAAACCACCTCAATAAATGGAATTTTGAAGTTCAGACCGGGTTCCATTATTCGTCGATACTTGCCAAAAATAGTAATTACGGCAATATATCCTTGCTGAACCGTAACAAAGGATAGAAAAAGGATAAGGGCTAAAAAAATGACTATAACAAGTGTAACAATTGATCCCATTTTATTTAAATGTATTGGTTTGCTTGCAAATGTATTATAAAAAGAATAGACCCAATAATACTTTCAAGGGTATTTAATTAATGGTTAAAAAGCATTATTAATGGGGTTTTTGAAAATTTAAAGCCTTTATAACCCGTAAGTTAAAAGAAATTTTTAGGAAGTCTTTTTCATATAAATGTTTTGATTATCTTTGCATCGCTTTAAAAAAGGCATAGTTGGTTTTGTAGCTCAACTGGATAGAGCATCTCACTACGGATGAGAAGGTTTGGGGTTCGAA
>DAORKB010000076.1:2845-14370 GCA_035439365.1 Bacteroidia bacterium | reverse complement strand
TCCGGTCCGATTTTAAAGTTATTACGGGAACGCTCGGTTTGAGCTCCCCAATATTTATCTGCAGGTACTTTTACCTCGCCCATGGTATCTTTTTCAATTCGATATTCCATTGTGTTGTTTTTTTCTGTGGTTTGCATAATTTATTGACTGATAATTTGCCGTGAAGGTACAAAAAATTTCAGTGTCGGTGTGAGTGTGAGTGCGGACTGACATGCACACTAAATTTTGGGGTCAATCCATACAAAAGCAAATGCCATTTGTTGATTAAAACTGTAGATGATATTCAATAAAAATAAAGTAAAACGATACCCAGGATCGGGTTATTTAGATAGTAGTATAAATGCTATAGAATATCGCAGCTACACAAGCTACAATAAGGAGGATAATGAGTACCTCAACGCCTTTTTCATGAAAGCTATTACCGCTGCGGCTCAAGAACTTCTTATTCATGATATTTGAATTGATTTGTTTAGACAAAGCGTTATAAATTTTTATTACAGGAAGTTAAAAAGTGATATAAAAAGATAAGGTGCGGGCGTTTACCGATTAATTTAAACAACATCCCCATGTGCCAATTAACTTTATGTGCAAACTCCCGACCCCTATCTTATTAATTTTATAGAGAAAGATAATACGGTTTGGGAACATCCCCTTTCCGAAACGCGTATAATCTTTTCGAATCTTTTGAACCAATAATTTGAATGAACTGCTTTTTTTAGATTCGGATAGGTTTTAAATTTCCGATTTAAGTTCCTATCGTTTTCTGTACAATATTACGATAGAAAATAAAGCAAGTGAATAGAGAATGAGTGGATGACGGGATCAATTATTTAACGGTAGGAAACAAAACTTAAGCGGCGGCTTAAACATGTGAAAGTTTCTCCAAAAATTCATTTTTATTCCTTCTGGATACCTCAACCTGTGAGTCGTCAGCCATTATAACATAGCCTCCTTCTCCCTTAATATACTTCTTAACATGTTGAAGATTAACAAGATGTGATCTGTGTATGCGGAAAAAATTGTCTTCTGTGAACATTTGTTCGTATTCTCCCAAGGTACGGGAAGCAATTATCTTCTTTCCATTGGTAAGAATGAAAAAGGTATAGTTCCCATCTGATTCGCAGCGAATAATATCCGCAAGATTAATGAAGATAAGTCCATCCCCATCAGGGATCCCGACCTTTTTAAGCTTATTTTCGGGACGAACATTTGATAGAAGGGTTTTGAATTGTTTATCCAGTACATTCGGTTGATTGGTTTGTTTCTTTTCCACCCGCTTAACCGCTTCTACAAGCTCTTCCGGATCAATTGGTTTTAGTATATAATCAATTGCACTAAATTTTATCGCTTTAATAGCATAATGGTCATAAGCGGTGGTAAAAATGATATTAAAATTGATTTCTTTAAATTTTTCAAGTAAATCAAAGGCATTCCCATTGGGCATTTCAATATCTAAAAATACCAAATCAGGTTGTTTGTTTGTAATGGCCTCAAATGCTGCGAGCATAGAATCGGCTTTTGCAATCACTTCAAGTTGTTTGCAATTTTTTTCGATCATTTTGGATAATGATTCTCTGGCTCCCAGCTCATCATCAACAATTATAGCTTTTATCATAAGAAACAATACATGGTATTAACGACGAATGTACAAAAAATTTATATTATCCTCTGTCATCCACTTCAAGTGGAATAATCAGACTTACTTTGGTTCCTGCCGGAGCCCCGTTCTCATCATAAATATCAATGATCTCAGCATTTAAGTTACTGTTAAGACTGGAGTTCAGAATGTCTAACCGTTCCTGGGTAATGCTCATTCCCATTGATTTATGCTGTTGTACTCTGTTCTTTTTAAATTCATTTGATTTCTCTCGTCCGATACCATTGTCTTCGATCATGCATAAAATAGTTGATCCTTGTCGCTGCAGATTTAGCGATATCTTTCCCGGACCCGGTTTAGGAAGCAAACCATGAATAATAGCATTTTCAACATACGGTTGAATCAGCATGGATGGAATACGATCATAATTCGGGTCAATGCTATCATCTACCTCGATATGGTATTGAAATTTATTGGCAAAACGCATTACTTCCAGCTCCAGATACAGGTTTAATGCATGTATTTCTTCCGCAACAGGTATCATTTGCTGCTTGGAGTTATCCATGATCCGTCGCATCAGTTTGGCAAATTTTGACAGGTATTTTAATGCTGCATCGGTATCATTATTAGAAATGTAATGCTGAATGGAGCTAAGGGTATTAAAGATAAAGTGAGGATTCATTTGAGCACGTAATGCCTGTGACTCAACATTTGCAATTTTTCTATTTAGTTCAGTCTTATAGATCTCACGGGTTTTAATTTGACGGATACGGTAAAGAATCGTGAGAATCAAGGCAATGATGGTAAATAGAGAAGAACAAATAATGAACCACCAGGTTTTCCAGAAAGGACGGTCAATGGTAAATGAAAATGTTGCCGGAACTTTGTTCCAAATACCTTCATTATTAGAACTTGTAACCTTAAATGTATAATTACCCGGTGGTAAATTGGAAAATGTTGCTGATCGTTCTTTTGATGGTGGTGACCAGTGTTTCTGAAACCCTTCCAGGATATAAGAATACATTACTTTATCAGGGTTGGTAAGGCAAATACCCGAATAATTAAAGGTAATGTTATTATCGTTGTGGCGAAGGTGCTGACCATTTGTAAGGATTGTATCATTATAAAATAAGCGAAAATCGGTTAAGCTGATTTTTGACTCGCTTTTATTTTCAATGTACTCTTTGGGATCGTATTTAATGAGACCATTTACGGTCGCAAACCAAATCGAACCATCTTTTTCTAAAAACGTTCCCGAATTACATTCAACACCCGAAAACCCTTCCTGTTTACCAAAAGGGATGATGTTTTTCTGACCTATTTTTTTGTATTCTGCAATATTTACACGATTTAACCCCTGATTGGTACCCACCCAAATTTCATTTTGCGTTCGTCCAAATGTTAACGAATAAATCAAGTCCGAACTCATTCCATCTGCCTTGCTAAAATGTACTGGTTTCAAATTAGGGGTTTTAGGATTCAACATCCACAAGCCATCCAGTGATCCAAAATATAAGTTCCCTTCATTATCAATAAGCGATGAAAGGTAAGAATCGTTCATCGACTCAAACATATTGCTGCATTCGGTAAATGTTTTTCCATCATATTTAATCAAACCACCTAAATACGTTCCGATCCAAAGTGCCCCGTTTTTATCCTCAACAATTGTCCATATTTCGAACTCTGCACTTCGGCATTTGAATGTATAAGAAGTAAAATCTTTTCCGTCGTATTTATACAGCTTATCTTTTCCACCGATCCACAGATTGTTTTTCGAATCCATGTAAAAACAATTCAATGATCTTGAAAAAATATCTGTAGAATCTGATTTTTTGATAAAGTTGGTACCATCATAAATACTTAAACCCTGTTCTGTTGCCAACCACAATATACCAGGAGCATACTCATAAATAGCATTTACCGTTTTTGCTTTGAGGCCATTTTGCTCATTGAATTGAATAAATCCATTGTTTTTGTACCTGAACAATCCCCCATCTTGAGAACCAACCCACAATACATTTTTTGAATCCCTTAAAACACCAATAACAAAATTGTTTAACAGTCCTTCATTTGAACCATAAAATGTAAAAGGATTACCGCGGTATTTATACAAACCGGCATGACTTCCTATCCATAAATTATTTTCATAATCCTGAAACAGGCATTCGATCAAATTACTGTTTTGGTCCTTTTTAATCGGAAATTTTCGAAAGTGGTTCTCAGAGAAACTTATTAAGCCGGTTGTGGTTCCAAGCCATTTCGTGTTTTTATAATCGGTTAAGATGGAGTTTATATTCATATCCATTAACCCCTGCTGCTGCCCATATCTTTTGAATGTGCGATTCTTGTTAATTCGACACAAACCGTTGGATGTGGCAAGCCAGATTGTCTTTTGAAAATCAATTGAGATGGCATTCACATCGTTTGAAGGCAAGCCATCTAATGTGGTATAATTTGTAAAACGGCTACCATTGAAACAGCTTAGTCCCACATTGGTACCTATCCAAACATTTCCGGCACCATCGGGTTGTATACATTTCACATTTTTTCCAATCAAACCATCCTTTCTTGAAAAATTGATAAATGTACCATCTGTTAATTTGCTAATTCCTTTATCTGTACCAAACCATAAATCACCTTCCGAATCTTTAATGCAGCAGGTAATATAATTACTGATCAATCCATGCTTGGTGGTGTAGGCAGTAAATTTTTTTCCATCGTATTTATTGATACCAGCGATGGTACCTATCCATAAGTTTCCTTGATTATCCTGATTGATGCAGGTAACGGAGAGATTTAATAAACCGTCTTTAGGGCTATAATTGGTAAAGGAATTTCCATCAAACTTGCTGAGGCCGGCATAACCACCGCTCCATATATTTCCTTTGTTATCCTGAAAAATGGAGGAAACACTAATGAATGGCAAACCATCGTCAACGGAATATCCTCTGAAATAATAGGATTGACCATTGCTTTGCCTGCATAGAAATACAACAAGAATTAATATGAAAACGATTCTATTTCGCATCAAACCCGCTATTAAACTTATTTCCTGTTGAGTAAATTAAAAATTGAAATTGAATTATTTTTGTAATAAAGCATCCCAGCCTTGTGCTGTTAACGGATGTGATGTACCACCTTTGGTGATCAGATTAACTCCGTCTTTTTCTGCTGTTATATGTCCAATCACTGTAATATCCGGATTTGCCTTTATTTTTGGAAAGTCTTCCTGGCGGATTGTAAAAAGCAATTCATAATCTTCTCCACCACTTAATGCACATACAGTTGGATCCAAATTGAACTCACGTGCAGTGTTATAAGTTGAGGGATCAATAGGGATCTTCTCTTCGTATAAATTGCATCCGGTTTTGGATTGTGAAGTGATGTGTAGTATTTCGGATGCCAGACCATCTGAAATATCAATCATTGCTGTTGGTTTTACTTCAAGTGCTTTTAACAAGGGTATAATATCCTTTCGGGCCTCTGGTTTTAACTGACGTTCCAGGATATAATCATTACCATCCAAATCGGGTTGAACACCGGGACTTTCCATGAATATTTGTTTTTCACGTTCCAGTAACTGCAAACCAAGATATGCTGCTCCCAAATCGCCTGTAACGCAAAGTAAATCGCCTTCTTTGGCCCCATTGCGGTATACAATTTCCTCAGCTTTAGCCTGTCCTATTGCTGTAATGCTAATAATGAGTCCCGATTTGGAGGTGGTGGTATCTCCACCTACAATATCTACCTGGTGTTTTTTACATGCCATCAGCATACCTGCATACAACTCTTCTAATGCTTCTACCGAAAATCGATTGGAAACAGCAATGGAAACCGTAATTTGTTTGGGTTGCGCATTCATGGCGTAAATGTCCGAAAGATTTACTGATACGGATTTATAGCCCAGGTGCTTGAGTGGAACATATGCTAAATCAAAATGAACACCCTCTACAAGCATATCTGTAGAAACGACCACTTGTTTGTCGTTATAATTCAGTATTGCAGCATCGTCTCCAATGCCTTTTATAGTGCTTTCGTTTGTTAATTCAATGAATTGTGTGAGGTGTTTTATCAATCCAAATTCTCCTAAGCTGTTGAGTTCGGTTCGACCGGTGTTTTCTAGCATACATATTTTTTTTTACGTTATAAAAGTACAATAAAAAATCAGATCCGATAGCTGTAATACGCGCTAACTCCCGATTGCTATCGCGACACTCTCAATTTAAAGATTTACCTGCAAATACTTGTTTCAATACCTAATTATAGGTATTTTTGTATTCGAATTTAGACTGAATCTAAATAAAAATAAATTACAATCAATTCATTTTCAATTAATTACATAAAATGATAACGGTTTCTGAGAACGCAAAGCAACATGCATTGCAGCTAATTAAACAAGAAAACCACCCGGAAGGAACATTTATTCGAGTTGGAGTAGATGGTGGCGGATGTTCCGGCTTATCTTATAAATTGGAATTTGACCAAACGATTAAAGAGGGTGATCAGATTTTTGAAGATAAAGGGATTAAAATTGCCGTGGATAAAAAAAGCTTTTTGTATTTAATAGGTACTGAGCTGGATTATACAGGCGGTTTGAACGGTAAAGGTTTTGTTTTTAATAATCCTAACGCAAGCAGAACTTGTGGGTGTGGAGAAAGTTTTAGTGTATAAAAATTATATAGCAGGGAACAATTTTACTAACTACATAATTGCATAACTGCCAACTAAGGAAAAATGGCAAACGAAATTTTACAGGAGCAAATCGGAGGAGAGTATAAGTACGGTTTTGTTACTGCAATTGATGCTGACAACGCTCCCAAAGGGCTGAGTGAAGATATTATCCGTTTTATTTCAGCAAAGAAAAACGAACCAGCCTGGATGCTGGAGTATAGATTAAAAGCGTACCGTTATTGGCTTACTTTGGAAGAACCGCATTGGGCTCATGTTTCCTATAAGAAGCCGGATTTTCAGGATATTATTTATTATTCTGCTCCTCAACCTAAAAAACAATTGAATAGTTTGGATGAGGTAGATCCTGAATTGCTGAAAACATTTGAAAAACTTGGTATTTCCATCGAAGAACAGAAACGACTGAGTGGTGTTGAAAGTACAATCGCTGTGGATATAGTAATGGATAGCGTTTCTGTAAAAACAACGTTTAAGGAAACATTATCTGAGAAAGGAATTATTTTTTGCTCGTTTGGTGAAGCTGTACAAGAGCATCCTGAATTGGTAAAAAAATATATGAGTTCGGTTGTGCCTTATACCGATAATTTTTATGCTGCATTGAACTCAGCCGTTTTTACGGATGGTTCATTTTGCTACATTCCAAAAGGGGTTCGTTGCCCAATGGAACTGTCTACTTATTTCAGAATAAACTCAGCCGGTACAGGACAGTTTGAACGTACATTGATCATCGCCGATGAAGATTCATACGTTAGTTACCTGGAAGGATGTACAGCTCCTATTCGGGATGAAAATCAATTGCATGCAGCAGTCGTTGAAATTGTTGCGCATAAAAATGCAGAAGTAAAATACAGTACTGTACAAAATTGGTATCCCGGCGATAAAGAAGGGAAAGGTGGAATATTTAATTTTGTAACAAAACGTGGTGTTTGTTTGGAAGATAATTCAAAAATCTCCTGGACGCAAGTAGAAACAGGTTCGGCAGTTACATGGAAATATCCTTCTGTCATCTTAAAAGGCGATAATTCTGTTGGAGAGTTTTATTCTGTTGCCGTTACAAATAATTATCAGCAAGCCGATACAGGAACCAAAATGATGCATTTGGGAAAGAACACCCGGAGCACAATTATTTCAAAAGGTATTTCAGCAGGCTTTAGCAATAACAGTTACCGTGGATTGGTGCGTATTTCGAAAGGAGCAACCAACGCCAGGAATTTCTCTCAATGTGATAGTTTGTTAATGGGTGATAAGTGTGGTGCACATACTTTCCCTTATATTGAAATTAAAGATAAAACAGGTATTGTAGAACACGAAGCAACAACTTCTAAAATCGGAGAGGACCAATTATTCTACTGCAAACAGCGTGGTATCGATAATGAAAAAGCCATCGGTTTAATTGTAAACGGTTATTGCAAAGAAGTTTTAAATAAATTACCAATGGAGTTTGCAGTAGAAGCTCAAAAGCTGCTTGCCGTAAGCTTAGAAGGAAGTGTAGGATAATAAAATAAAAAAAGACAATGCTATCGATAAAAAATTTACATGCATCCATTGATGGAAAAGAAATTCTGAAAGGAATTAATTTAGAAATAAAAGCCGGAGAGATTCATGCGATCATGGGACCAAATGGTTCTGGGAAAAGTACATTATCTGCTGTATTGGCGGGTCGTTCGGAGTATGAAGTGACAGAAGGTGAAGTGATATTCAATGGAAAAGATTTGTTGGAACTTGAACCAGAGGACAGAGCCAGAGAGGGTGTGTTTTTAGCTTTTCAATACCCGGTAGAAATACCTGGTGTTAGCAATGTTAATTTTTTAAAAACAGCGCTTAATGAAATACGTGCTTACAAAGGTCTTGAGCCAATGGAAGCAAAAGATTTTTTAGCATTGGTAAAAGAAAAGCAAAAGTTGGTTGAGCTGGATGTAAAACTTACCAATCGTTCCGTGAATGAAGGATTTAGCGGAGGTGAAAAAAAACGTAATGAAATTTTTCAAATGGCCATGTTACAACCAAAGCTGGCTATACTCGATGAAACCGACAGCGGATTGGATATTGACGCATTGCGCATTGTTGCCGGAGGCGTTAATAAATTAAAGTCGCCGGAAAATGCGACCATCGTTATTACCCACTATCAGCGATTACTGGATTATATTGTACCGGATGTGGTGCATATTTTATACAAAGGAAAAATTGTAAGATCAGGACCGAAAGAACTTGCATTGGAACTGGAAGAAAAAGGATATGACTTTATAAAGGCAGAAGTTGAATCCTAACAAGAAATGAAATATGCGCATAATTTGAATGCTCAAAAATTAATGCGACAAATCTTCGAGCTTGTTAAAACATATATGCAAAAGCCCTTTCATTAAAAATGCAAACAATTACTAAAACGGAACCACTAAAAAATAAACTGATTTCTGCATTCGAACCCTTAAAAAATTCATTATACGGGAACGCAAAAACACGTATTCAGGCACTTAGTAGTTTTGATAAACAAGGTATTCCCAACCGTAAAAGCGAAGAATATAAATATGTCAACGTGGAACTTATCCTGAAGGATAACTTTGGTTTACAAACTTCTCAGACATTAACACCGGAACAGGTAAAGTCGAAAAAAATCCTGGAAAATGCGATTGTTGTTGTTTTGGAGAATGGTATGTTCTCAAAAAAATTATCTGCAATTGAATCGTTACCAAAAGGATTAACCATTCTCGATATTCAGCAAGCAGAAAATAATGCAGCTTTCTCTGCATCTTATGCAACACTTGCAGATATACAGTCAGATGCATTCATTGCTTTAAACACGGCACTTGCCCAAGGAGGTGTATTTATTCAAATTGCAGATAATGCAATCATCGAATCGCCTGTACACATCATTCATGTTTCATCCGCATCTTCCAATACCATCATTAACCCACGGTTATTTATTCATGTTGGTAAAAATGCACAGGTAAATCTTGTTCAATCATTTGAAACAGTTAATTCTACTGCTAAAATATTCAACAATACAGTTACCGAGTTAGCAATTGGTGAACAAGCAATTGTAAATCATTATCAAATTGAAGATGAAGGTGAACACGGATATTTGTTGAATACAACACAAACCCATCAAAAGGCGAATAGCGTATTTTCTACCCATGTATTCACGTTGAGCGGTAATTTTGTTAGAAACAATCTGAATATGGTGCTTGATGATGAACGCATTGAATCGCATTTATATGGTTTGTATTTAACCAACGATCACCAGGTGGTGGATAATCATACATTGGTCGATCACCGTAAGCCCAACTGTAATAGCAATGAGCTTTACAAAGGGATCATAGAGGATAAATCAAGTGCTACTTTTAACGGTAAAATTTTTGTTAGAAAGGATGCGCAGCAAACAAACGCATTTCAATCCAACAAAAATATTTTGCTGAGTGACGACGGTACGATTAACACAAAACCGCAGTTGGAGATATACGCGAATGATGTAAAGTGTTCGCATGGTACATCAACCGGTAAGTTG
Source organism: Bacteroidia bacterium (assembly GCA_035439365.1). Classification (GTDB taxonomy): domain Bacteria; phylum Bacteroidota; class Bacteroidia; order 2-12-FULL-35-15; family 2-12-FULL-35-15; genus 2-12-FULL-35-15. The sequence goes on along the minus strand of DAORKB010000076.1, from coordinate 4,582 downwards.
GATGAGGACAAAATATTCTATTTGCGTGCACGTGGTTTAAGTGAAACAAGTGCAAAAAAAATGCTGATGCATGCCTTTGCCTCTGAAGTAGTGGAGACAGTTAAATTAGAGGACTTAAGAAATTATATTGAAGAGAAGATTTCAAAACGATTTGAATAAATTAAAAAAAACATTCCTGAAATTTTGAGTTGTGTTTAAAAACAAAAATCTTCTCTTACTTCATTTTATTGTTTTCATTTGGGGGTGGTCACCCATTCTTGGAAAACTTATCAATAATCAGGGTGTTGTAGCCTATCAGCTGGTGTGGTTCAGGATGATGATTACAGTGGCCACCATTATCCTTTATTTGGCCATCACAAAAACCAATATCAGGCTCCCCGCAAAAGATATTTTAAAACTCATAGGTGTAGGATTAATCATTACGGTGCATTGGTATTGTTTTTACAATGCAATCAATGTGTCAAATGTTTCAGTAACCCTGGTTGCATTTGCAACGGCAACATTATTCACGTCTATCCTGGAACCTTTGTTTTACAAAAGAAGGATCATTCAATATGAAATCATTTTTGGAATGGTCATTATCGGTGCCATCGCTATCATATTCAAAGTAGAAACCAGTTATACGTTGGGAATTATTTACGGAATACTTGCGGCGTTACTTTCCTCCGTATTTACTGTATTTAATGGATTGCTCGTGCAACGCATCGAATCTTCTGTTATTTCTATTTACGAATTGGGTGGAGGTGTTTTGGGACTAACCATTTATTTGTTTTTTAAAGGAGAATTCACGCCCGAATTTTTTGCTGTTTCATCAATGGGCTGGTTGTGGATTTCCATTCTGGCCGTTTTAGGAACAACCTTTCCTTTTATTGCGAGCGTGAACTTAATGCGAAAAATAAGTCCTTATACTGTGACGTTAACAGTTAACCTGGAAACCATATATGGGATCATTTTCGCCTATTTTATTTGGGAAAAAGAAGAAGAAATGACGTCTGGATTTTATCTTGGAACATTCATTATCCTTATAACTGTCTTTGGTAATGCAGTACTAAAACGGTACCTTAAAAAAGAATAAAAGGCGCTTGCAGATGCAAAACGCCTTTCGTTACTAAACTAAACACAAATAGGTATTAATTTTTGATCACTTTCTTAGTGATCAGTTGATCATTTACTTTTAGCTGAAGAATATATAAACCTTCAGAAAAGTCTTGAGGGCTCCATTCTACACTGTAGCTGCCGGCTTGTTTGGTAGTATTTTCAAGCACTTGCAGTTTATTGCCAAGTATATTGAAAACAGATAAAGATACCTCCGACCTGGCCTTTAGCTCATAAGTTATCGTAGTAGAATTGTTGAATGGATTTGGATAATTTAGCAAAGTTGCCTTGCCTGATGTCAATTCACTTACACTGGTGGTTTTATCAATCACACGGATGCTAAATTTATTAGGAGTAAAACGATGCAATGAGTCAGTAGTATGAGATAATGTATCTTTGATTGATAACGTATCACAATATATGCTGTAACAGCTCTCGTTTTTCACAGAGAGGCAAATGGTGTATGGACCTGTAGCTTCATATTGATGATCCGGATTTTTAATATCGGAAGTATTACCATCTCCAAAATTCCAGTGATAGTTTAAATTAGCACCAGTTGATTGATTGTCGACAATAAAATCATAAGGATCAGTTGTTGTATTGTCGCGTTGGATAGTAAAAAGAGCTTTGCAGTTATCATCG
>DAORKB010000076.1:0-2745 GCA_035439365.1 Bacteroidia bacterium | reverse complement strand
ATCACGGTGCGTATTTGTGCAGAAGGGCGATTTAATGGTCAGGGAAACAACATAGTCTCCCTCAGTTTTATACAAGTGTTGAGGTTCTTTATCTGTAGCTGTCTCTCCGTCTCCAAAGTCCCAGAAATAAGTAACATTATAAGGAGTGCTTTTATTGATAAATTTAATAAGTTTATAATCAGATGTATACCAAGTCGCTGAAAAATCCGGAGAACACGTAGGAGGGTCTTTTACAATTACAGTTGCACAATAGTCATCATGACAACTGATATCAATAGTTGATTGTATCTTAAGGCAAACGTTAAACGAACCGGAATGCGAAAATTGATGCGAAGGATTCCATAAGTTAGAAGTATTGCCATCCCCAAAATCCCAAGTTGCAATGGAATTGTCAGAGCTGGTATTGCTAAAATAAATGAGTTTATCTTGGTTTTCATCCGGGGTCACTGAAAAATTAGCAGAGCATTCTATTGTTTTTTTTACAGTTACAGTTGTACAATAGTAATCATGACAACTGGTATCAATAGTTGATTGTATCTTGAGGCAAACGTTAAACGGACCGGAATGCGGAAATTGATGCGAAGCATTCCATTGGCTAGAAGTACCACCATCTCCGAAATCCCAACTTGCAATGAAATTTAATGAATCAACTTCTGATGGAAAAAAATTCATTGTTAAAAAGCCATTTGATTCGGTAAAAGTGAAACTCGCATCACAAGGATTAGTAAAGGCATCTGTAGAAATAAAATGTTTGTTACTTGCATAGCTATTCATTGCATAAATTAGCGAAAACAGGATGAATATTTTTTTCATGCTGATAGTAAGTGTGCTTTTTAAGGTAAATGGTGATTTCATTTGTTATGTTATTTATTGTTCTACAGGTAACACGTATGAACATAAGAAAAGGTTTGGTGGAATTAATAATTATCAACTAAAACACCCTATTCCATGGTTGTTTGCAGAAAACGGTACTTCAAAAAAGAATAAAAGGCGCTTGCAACTGCAAGACGCCTTTCGCTATTAACTAAACACAAAACCGTTATTATTTTTTAATCATTCGTTTGGTAATGATTTGATCATCCATTTTCAATTGAAGAATGTATATCCCTTCTGGAACGTATTGAGCGTTCCATTCCAGATTATATATTCCGGGTGTTTTTGTTTTTTTCTCCAATACTTCAACTTTTCTACCCAATACATTAAAAACAACTATTTCAACATTAGCAGAAGTTTCGAGCGTATAACTTATAGTTGTCCGATCAGTAAAAGGATTGGGATAATTCTGTAAACCATGTGTATCAACGATGTTCAACACGTCCGACACATTCATGTTATTTGCAGATACCGCTACATTGAAGATAAATAGAAATACCATAAGTATGGTTTTCGTATATCGTACTATTTGATTAGAAGTAGTGGTTAATTTCATAGTGTTATGGTAGACTTCTATTATAACACGTATGGAATTTTAAAAAGGTTGGGTGCAAGTATAATTATTTATAAGAAACCGCAAATATAACTTTTACATCATCCATACTAATTGATTTTGAGCCGTTTGACAGTTTGCATTTGATTCGGGCACTTATTTTTTTTGTTGGTTCGGCATTCTCATTTGGCTCATAATCTTCAACGGATGTAATTTGAAAATAACTATCCACGGGTTGCTTTACATTGCCGGTTGAATAAACAGAGCCATTCTCATCTGTCCAGGTGATCGTAACAACAGAATAATCAACAAGCGGTGTGAGTAGTTTACTATAAGTGTAATAAGCGGTACGAACACCATCCTCTTTCGGTCTTTTAATAGTCCTTGTAATCGTATAATTACATCCCTCCGGATCCGTTGTTTTCATGGTAACCGTATACGCACCAGGACCATAAATATAATAGGGGTTTTGTTGATAAGAAGTGTCTTTCACAGATGCAGGGTCCCCGAAGTTCCATTCAAAACGAACAGGATCCGTTATACTATTTCCAGTTGCATTGCCATTAAAAAAACACGTGTCATTATTAAAGTGATAATCGATGAATGCGTAACAATCGTAAAAATCTGCTTTTACTTCATTGCAGCTTTCATTGGATGTGCCAGTGTTATAGGTAATGGTATGACAAACAGTATAGCTTCCATTTCCATAAAAAACATGATGAGGATCTTTTTGATTACTGATGGTACCATCACCAAAATCCCAATAATACGATTGGGGAGTTAGGCCCGCATCGGGTTGGCTTTTAAACATGCAATAACTTGTATTTCTTGCCGAGTCGTGATGATAATGCAAGCCTTCGTTTAAAAGCGAATCCAGGTGACTTGAACTAACACTTATACCAGGGTTCCGGTCGTTTAATTTGATACTGAATTGATTCGTGCAGTTGGTGCAATTTGCTTTTTTAAATGTCCCTTCAAACGAATGCAGCTGCACAGAATCAACTTTGCAAGATGAATACATATAATAATCATCTACCCCCGCTTGTATAGAAACGTAATTTCCGTTGATATTACCAGCAATGGAAAATACTGGAACAACAGGATCTATAGGATCATTACTGTCTTTTTTGCACCCTATAAATGGTATCAAAGAGCCAATAAGGCTTATCAACAATATTCGTTTCATTTTTAAAAATCAAAAATCGTATAAGACAGAATGAGCTTAACGCCACTGTTTCGTTCGAATTGGTTTAAACCAAAACGCGCATCTTTCTTTATGTCAAACAATCCAAAATAAAAAACGGGAGCAATTGAAAAAT
>DAORKB010000075.1:4364-14551 GCA_035439365.1 Bacteroidia bacterium | reverse complement strand
GTCAAATGGCGAAAGAATATGCAACTTGGGCTCAAAATGTTGCCCAGAAATCTTTTCCAATAAATTTATGTGATTGCTGGTAGTTAAGTATACATCTTTTATGGTTTCAATCTGAACTTTTATCAATTCACCATTTTTCAGCATTTTCTTTACTTCCTTGGCAATAATTTCTTTTAAACCGGTCCTGAGGTAGCTTATTTCCTGCTCGGTTGCGATTCCATTCGCCTGAATTGTTTTTTTTATAAGGTAACAGGCATATTCATTTTTGCCAGGCATGGAGGTATCAATGGTTGAAGGGACTATCCGTTCGGCCAAATCATACACTTTCTGAAAATTGTGGCGTTTTGCAACCATGAGTTTTCCTTCCATAAATAACTGTTCCAGGGCTTGTTTGGCTGGTTTCCAATTGTACCAGTTTCCGGGAGTGTCTCTTTTAAACTCAAAATCCCTGGATTGCAGAGGCCCTTCTGCTTTTATCTTATCCAACACGTATTTATTCATTTTTTTATCTTGCTCAAACCAGTGAGATTTTCCATCTGCGTATAGCTTTTTTCGGGGTAATGAAAACCGAAAATCGGCCATTGGTAAATAAGAGGCCGCATGGCTCCAGTACTCAAAAATTTGTTTATCCTTTTCGAGCAGCTCGTTTAAATAGGGTTCTTTGTAATCATTTAACCGGCTCCAGAGTGTGTGGTGATGGGCTCTGGTTATAACATTTAAAGTATCAATTTGCAGGTACCCTAATTGTTCAATTGTTGCCAATGCCGCCATTTTTCCTTTTCCCGGAGGAAGGACCATAAGCTGTTGTTTAAAAAGTGTAATCCGTTGTGCTTGCTCTAATGATATTTGTATAACCTGTTTATTCATGTGGTTTTAAACAAAACGATGCTGAAAAGAAATCCTTAAAAATTGGGGGTTACCCGTCTCCAAATTAATAATTTTTCCTTATTTTAGCTTTCATTATTTTATTCATAGCAACAAAAATTTCAATTTCTCATGATAAAACAAATTGTTTTCGGCTTTTTGATTTTAGTAACTACAGGGGCATTTGCCCAAGATCTGACTGCAACTCAAACGGTTCCATCATCCGTTAGTGCCGGATCCAGTTACACAACAGAAGTGACGATTAACAGAGGGAGTATTAATGGGTTTATGAAGTTTTTTCAGGAACTGCCTGCAGGTTTTACCGCTACAGAAATAGATAGTAAAGGAGGAAGTTTTTCTTTTGCAGATAATGGGGCTAAAATCGTTTGGATTGCACCGCCCAATGAGCCAACATATACCATAAGTTATAAAGTAAACGTACCGGCAGATGCGGCAGGTTCAAAACCGTTGGTTACGAAATTCTCCTACATTCACAACAATGAGCGTAAAATTTTTGAATTTGAACCGAAAACAATAACCGTAGGTGGCGCTGGTGGCACAACAACACCGACAGCTACAACACCAACAAAACCTGCGGCAACGACGCCAACAACACCAGCCGTAGCAACAAAACCAACTGTTCCTGCAACAACACCGGCAAAACCAACAACTACTGCACCTGTAACACCAGCAAAACCTACTACACCACCTGTTACGCCTGCAACAATGCCTTCAACAACGACCACTGCAGCAAAAACTACAACGCCTACTGTTGCTGCAGGAAAGACGTACCGCGTTCAAATTGGTGCATTTTCAACAAAACCGAAGTTAGGGGATGTTGGAGAGATCACAACCATTGTTTTGGATAATGGTGTTACAAAATATTTTAGCGGTAATTTCAATACAGTTGAAGAAGCGGCAAAAAGAAAAGAAGATGTTGCTAAAAAAGGATTCCCTGGTGCCTTTGTCGTGACCTTTGAAAACGGGAAGATTGTAAAATAAAGTATTTTATGAGTACCAACCGTTTTTCTTTTTGGTGTTTTTTGTTTATTTCAAACATTCTTACTGCTCAGAATAAAATCAATATTGGTGTTGAAGGTGGACTAAGTAAAGTCATGCTCTATGGCAATGGTGTTGTTAAGGAATACAAGCATTTTGCTCCAGGATATACCGCAGGACTTTCCTTTCAATACAATTTCACATCTATTCTTTCCATACGAAGTGGTTTAGCCTTAGAACGAAAAGGTACAGCTGCTAAAAACTTTGCTATTACTGACCAGGATGGAAACATGTATGCTAAAGCTGATATACGTTTGCGTTCCGATTATTTGATTGTACCCATTTTGGTACGGGCTACTACTGGAAAAAAGTCAATTTATTTGTAAATGCAGGGCCCTATGTAGGTTGTTTACTTCGAACCGCTTATACCTATTCCTATGGCATTTATAATTACCCTTCAACAGGTACAATCAAATTTGATAATTCACCTTACACGAAAAAATTCGATTGGGGAGCTTCTGTAGGATTAGGAATTGCTGTTCCTATCAAAAAATTACTTCTTTCTCTTGAGCTAAGAAATAATATAGGATTATATAATATTTCTGCTGTACATGAAGCGAATGCGGATGGTAAAAGTAGTAAAACGTATTCCGGCAATTTACTTATTGGCCTGGCTTACAAGTTTGAGAAAACGACAGATTAAAATTACTTCGAAAAATAATGTGAAATAAATCATTGTTTATATTCATCAGACAGATCGTCATCATCCGGCCAGCCACAGCCTTCGCATAAACCTATAAAGTCCCAATACAGGCTAGTTCCACAGGGTTCAAAGGCAAGTTTTGTTTCACCCTTGTATATTTTTAAGATCCTCCACTTGGATCTCATCATGAATGTAGGCAAGGGCATCATGAATCCCCGATCTTCTCTGATCTTCTACCAACGTTGCAACAATATCTGTATCGGTGAACTAACTCATGCACAATATTTATCGTCTAATGTTGTTTTTATACAATTATTTAACAAACCTATTCTATGAAAACTAAATTTCTTCTTATTGCTGTCGTTTTTTTTATTCGGTAGCGATCTTAAATGCGCAAAATAAAATCAATATCGGTATTGAGGGCGGCCCCAGCGCCATTAAATTTACAGGCAATGAAATAGCAAAAGAATACCAGCAATTTGATGTGGGGTATTCTGCCGGGTTATCTTTCCAATACAATTTCAAACACATCCTTGCCTTACGCAGTGGTGTGGCTTTGGAAAGGAAGGGCGCAGCCATCAGAGATGTAGTATTTACAGATAATAACGCGAATAAGCTTTATTCTGCCGACTTTCATTATCATTATGACTATATGGTAGTTCCTGTTCTCCTTCGTGCTTCTTTCGGAAAAAAAGTGAATGTTTTTATAAATGCAGGTCCTTACGTTAGTTATCTACTTCAAGCTAGAGGTACTTATAAAGACCCTAACGAAGGGAAGGTAAAGTCAGATTTTACAAACCAAATCAAAAAACTTGATTGGGGTGCATCAGCAGGTTTAGGTGCTTCAATTCCAATTAAAGAAAAACTGATTGCTTCCATTGAAGTACGTAACAACCTTGGATTATATAATATCTCTGATCTTCCGGTTTATAATGATGGAAGTATCAAAACGTTTTCAAGCAATTTATTGGTTGGATTGGCTTATAAATTAGGAAGTACGTCAGAATAACCAGTGCATTATTTCGAAAAATAATTGGAGGCTAATTTTGCGATGTCTGCAATGATTTGCTCATTGGTCTCCATTGTTTCTTTTGAATTGCAAACAAAAACACTTATTGCAAAACTCTTTCCGTTGGAGAATTTAACAATTCCAATATCATTTATTGCTGCTGTAATTCCTTCTTTGGTTCCTGAGGTTCCTGTTTTATGAGCTATCACTGCATTTGAAGGCACTCCTTTTTTTAATCTTTTCGGGCCGGTTGATGTTTCAATCATCATTTTCCAGATTAGATTATAATTGTCTTGTGATAAAAATTTTCGATCATATACCATTTTCAATAATTCAGTAGCAGCTTTTGGTGTTGTCCAATTTCTAAACTGCGCATCCCAGGTCTTCGCCATTTCCTCTTCACTAATTTGAATCGAACAGTTTTTAATTCCTACATGTTGAATGTAATCATTAACAACCGTTGGCCCCCCAAGCAAACGAAGTAAAATATCACATCCATTATTATCGCTTTTTGAAACTGTAGCACTTAAAATTTCAGTCAAAGAAAGTTTGACATTACCCTGCGGGTGCTCATCTCTTATTGGGCTCCAGGTTTCAGGCAACAAATCTCCTTTTGTAATCAGAATTTTTTGATCCAATGAAAATCTTCCTTTATCCACTTCATTTAAAACGGTAAGTGCAATGTGAAACTTAAAAACACTTTGCATCGGTAGATGTTCATCCCCGTGAATACTCAGTGTGTCACCTGTTTCAAAATCATAAAGAGCAACACCAACAGTCGCCCTTTTTGTTTTGCAAAGTGTTTCGATGTTGCTCTTTAAAGTTGTTAGTTGCGCTGCAGATTTTAAACTAGCTATTAGCAGTAAACAAGTAATACGTGTGTATATTTTCATTTATAATAAATAAATTCAGGTGATGAATAAAATCAACTCTACTATAAAAACTCGTAAAGAACTATGTGCCCTATGTGTCTATGTGGTTTTAATTTTTTTAACCATATAGGTACATAGAGCACATAGAGCAGCGTGTATTAAGTGGCTTAAATTACAATCCAATCTTTTTTGCTTGTTCTTTTTTCAGGGATTCTTTGTTGATCATGATGGAGGTTGTTTTGTATTTCATGTATGCTTCCGATACATAGAAATAGCCATCACAATCGTTTCTGGTGGTTCCCCATGAGTTCTTTACGATGTAATATTTTGTCCCATTCTGATCCTTTGCAATACCGACGATATGCATTCCGTGATCATCTGTGGTCTCATAATTATTGAAAGCTTCCTGACGAAGTTCCTGTGTAATTTCTTTTTGCTTTCCGGGATTATTTACGATTGAATCAATTTTTTCTTTTTTCATTCCCTTTAAATCTGCATCAGGCACCACGGCAACACCATTTGCAAATACAAATCCCGGTTCACCAACATCTGCACCCCATGCAACGGTATAGCCATTTGTAAGCGAGTTATCGATAATATCAATCAATTCATTTAAAGGAACATTCTGCATTTCTCTCCATTGCCAATTATCCGGAATTTCCAATGCAAATTTTGAATAGAACGGATGATGTGTGAAGGATGTGATTTCAATATAATTATTCGGATCAATTCCCAGTGACGCTGCAAAGGTTTGTGGGGTATATTGTTTTCCGTTATAGTCAAAATTTTCAGGCATTTTTCCTAAGTAAGCATCCAATACACCATCAACACCTTTTAACCAATTTTTATTAGAGATTACTTTTTCTTTGATGATACCATCCACTATATTTCGTAGCATATCATCCATTTGTAATTGATTAATTTCTTTATCCCCATTTGGATTGCCCATGTACACGGATCTTGGGACCAAGCCATAATTTTTCATCACATACAACATATCATGAAATGCACCCCCTGCAGCAAAATTGGTATTTCCATGCATGCGAACATATTTCTCTGCTTTATCCAGATAAGCATGATGTACAACAAACATTTCTGATAATTCAACACGCGGTTTACCCATGCGAATTAATTCTGATTCAAGAAAGGAGAGTGAAGAAAAAGACCAGCAGGTGTTGGATTTGGCTTGGTTTTTAACCGGCGTCGCATCCATATTTTTTACAATCGTAAATTTGTAATTTCCTTCTTTTTTATTTTTAACTTCTTGTGCAAACATTGTTGATGCAAGCGCAATAAACCCTATAAGTATGCTTTTCTTCTTCATATCCATTTTAATAAAAATTAGTAATAGCTAATTTCGTGAAAAAAAAGCATTCTTGCTTCTAAATCTGATAAATGGTAAAATACAGGTACTATTGGGGATAACGATGTATCTATGTGTTTAAATTTAATTAAACACATAGACACATAGTATTGAGGATATATTATGCTTGTGCAGTTGGGCCACCAAAATTCAAAGGCAATGCATTTGGCATTTCTGTATCTTTAATAGCGCCATGCGTTTGTTCAAATTTGGAAATATTGTCTTTTAACGCTTTCATTAAACGCTTTGCATGCTGCGGTGTTAAAACGATACGCGATTTTACTTTTGCCTTCGGTACCCCCGGCATTAGCTTTATAAAATCAATTACAAATTCGGAATTTGAATGTGTAATGATGGCCAAATTAGAATAGGTTCCCTCTGCAATTTCTTCGCTTAATTCAATATTTAACTGATTTTGATTTTGCTCTTCCATAGTGTTTAGTTTTATTAGACAAAATTAATGTATTTAAAGTGCATTGGATAAAAAAAGGGACAAGTGGTTTAACCTGTCCCTGATTTAAAGTTTTCAACAATTTTACTTGTTTAAGCTTCTTCTTCCAATGCTTCTTTTTTAGAAGCAAGTAAGCGATCGTATTCTTCTTGCGAACCAACGATCATTTTTTCGTATGCTCTTAATCCTGTACCTGCAGGGATCAAATGTCCAACGATAACGTTTTCTTTTAATCCTGACAAGTCGTCGATTTTACCGCTAACAGCAGCTTCATTCAATACTTTTGTTGTTTCCTGGAAGGAAGCAGCACTCATGAAGCTATTTGTTTGTAACGATGCACGTGTAATACCTTGCAACACCTGACTGGATGTAGCCGGAACTGCTTCACGCGCTTCGATTGGTTTCATATCGCGACGTTTCAAGGATGAGTTTTCATCTCTTAATTTACGTGCTGTGATGATCTGACCTGTTTTATAAAGCGTAGATTCACCAGCATCAAGGACAACCACTTTACCATATAGGTTATCATTTTCAGCCATAAATTCCGCTTTATTTACAAGTTGTTTCTCAAGGAAGATGGTATCACCAGCTTCGCTGATATCAACTTTACGCATCATTTGACGAACGATTACCTCAAAGTGTTTATCATTGATTTTCACACCTTGTAAACGGTAAACCTCTTGTACCTCATTTACTAAGTACTCCTGAACCGCTGTAGGGCCTTTGATCGCAAGGATATCACTTGGTGTGATTGCTCCGTCTGATAAAGGTTCACCTGCTTTGATAAAGTCATTCTCCTGAACAAGGATGTGCTTCGATAACTGAACAAGGTATGTTTTACGTTCACCGGTTCTTGATTCAACATGTACCTCACGGTTACCACGTTTAATTTTACCGAATGATACGATACCATCAATCTCAGAAACAACAGCCGGGTTACTTGGATTACGTGCCTCGAATAACTCTGTCACACGTGGTAAACCACCCGTGATATCTCCTGTTTTACCAGAAGAACGAGGTATCTTAACAAGGATCTGACCTGCTTCAATTTTTGCTGAGTCATTAACGATAATATGTGCTCCTACCGGAATGTTGTATGTACGAATTACTTCTTTGTTTACAACAATCTTGATTGCAGGGTTTTTGCTCTTATCGCGGCTCTCAACAATTACTTTTTCTTTGAAACCGGTTTGCTCATCGGATTCTTCACGGAATGTAATACCTTCTTCAACGTTTTCAAATTCGATTTTACCGGCGAATTCGGATACGATAACGGCGTTATACGGATCCCAATCACAGATCAAATCTCCTTTTTTAACTTTCGCAAGATTATCTACATACACTTGAGAACCGTAAGGAATATTACCAGTTGTCAATACAATTTTTGTATTTGCATCAATGATACGCATCTCTGCTGAACGGCCAATAACAACGTTTACAACCTGACCATCAGGATTTTTACGTTTTACTGTTTTTAGCTCGTCAATTTCGATGATACCATCGTATTTTGCTTCTTGTTTAGAAGATGCAGCTGTATTCGAAGCTGTACCCCCTACGTGGAACGTACGTAATGTTAACTGTGTACCAGGCTCACCGATCGACTGTGCAGCAATTACACCTACAGCCTCACCACGTTGAACCATACGTCCTGTAGCCAGGTTACGTCCGTAGCATTTACCACACACTCCGTTTTTGCTTTCGCAAGTTAATACGGAGCGGATCTCTACCGACTCAATTGGGGATTCAGAAATTAATTTTGCATAATCTTCTGTCAACTCCTCACCTGCATTGATGATAAGGTTACCCGTTAATGGATGATAAACATCATGAACAGTTGTTCTACCTAAGATTCTGTCGTATAATGATTCTACAATCTCATCGTTTTTCTTCAATGGTGTAGCAACCAAACCACGCAATGTACCGCAATCTTCATTGGTAATGATAACGTCTTGTGCAACGTCAACCAAACGACGGGTTAAGTAACCAGCATCGGCTGTTTTTAACGCTGTATCGGCAAGACCTTTACGTGCACCGTGGGTAGATATAAAGTACTCCAAGATCGATAAACCTTCTTTAAAGTTAGAGAGAATCGGGTTCTCGATGATCTCACCTCCACCGGCACCTTTTTGAGGTTTCGCCATCAATCCACGCATACCACCTAACTGACGAATCTGCTCTTTCGAACCACGCGCTCCGGAATCCAACATCATGTAAACAGGGTTGAATCCTTGACGATCGTTTGTTAATGTGTGCAATACTTTTGCTGTAATGCGGGAGTTGGTATGTGTCCAGATATCAATGATCTGATTGTAACGTTCATTGTTAGTGATGAATCCCATGTTGTAGTTAGAGATTACCTCATCTACTTGTGAGTTTGCATCGTTGATCATTTTCACTTTATCCTCCGGAACAATTACGTCTCCTAAGTTAAATGAAAGACCTCCACGGAATGCGCTCATGTAACCCAATCCTTTGATTTCATCAAGGAACTTAGCTGTTTTCGCCATACCGGTTTCTTTTACGATGAAACCGATGATGTCACGTAAGGATTTTTTCGTTAACAATTCATTGATGTAACCCACTTCTTTTGGAACAACCTGATTAAACAAGATACGTCCAACTGTTGTTTCAATTAATTTGGTAACTAGTTTATCACCGTCTTTTACCTGCAAACGAACTTTTACCCAAGCGTGTAAGTCAACACGTTTTTCGTTGTATGCAATGATGGTTTCTTCAGGAGAATAGAATGTAAGTCCTTCACCTTTTACTTTATCATCACCAATTGTTTTCTTTCCTTTGGTCATGTAGTACAGACCAAGCACCATGTCTTGTGATGGAACCGCTACCGGTGCACCATTCGCAGGGTTAAGAATGTTATGAGATGCAAGCATCAACAATTGCGCTTCCAAAATAGCAGCATGTCCCAATGGAACGTGAACCGCCATTTGATCCCCGTCGAAATCCGCGTTAAACGCAGTACAAGTCAACGGGTGCAATTGAATCGCTTTTCCTTCGATTAATTTTGGTTGAAAAGCCTGGATACCTAATCTGTGAAGTGTCGGAGCACGGTTCAAAAGAACTGGATGTCCTTTTAATACGTTCTCCAAAATATCCCAAACGATTGGTTCCTTTTTATCAACGATTTTCTTTGCAGATTTAACAGTTTTAACCACACCACGCTCAATCATTTTACGAATGATAAATGGTTTGAATAATTCCGCTGCCATGTCTTTTGGCAATCCGCATTCATGTAATTTCAATTCAGGTCCAACGACGATTACTGAACGAGCCGAGTAATCCACACGTTTACCTAATAAGTTTTGACGGAAACGTCCTTGTTTACCTTTCAATGAATCAGAAAGGGATTTCAAAGCACGGTTTGATTCGGTCTTAACTGCATTTGATTTACGGGAGTTATCGAATAATGAATCAACTGCTTCTTGTAACATACGTTTTTCGTTACGTAAGATTACTTCAGGAGCTTTGATTTCAATTAGTCGTTTCAAACGGTTGTTACGGATAATAACACGTCTGTATAAGTCATTCAAGTCAGAAGTAGCGAAACGACCACCATCCAATGGAACGAGCGGACGCAATTCTGGTGGAATAACCGGAACAATTTTTACGATCATCCACTCCGGACGATTTTCAATATGTTGGTTTGCATGACGGAAGCTTTCTACAACTTGTAAGCGTTTCAATGCTTCGTTTTTACGTTGTTGAGAAGTTTCTGTATTTGCTTTGTGACGAAGTTCGAATGATAAACCATCTAAATCCACACGTCCTAAAAGTGCTTGTAATGCTTCAGCACCCATTCTCGCGATGAATTTATTCGGATCTGTATCATCTAAATACTGGTTATCTTTTGGAAGTGATTCAAGGATATTTAAGTATTCTTCTTCCGATAAAAAGTCAAGATAGTTGAT
>DAORKB010000075.1:2477-4264 GCA_035439365.1 Bacteroidia bacterium | reverse complement strand
CCACCCATTTCTGGTTTGTAGGTTCTGTAGTTGATGGTTTCGGGCTTAACGACCTCACCGCTTGAACGCTCCAGAATTGCTTCCGGTGATGCAAGGCTGATCGTAATTTTCGAGAAGTTGCTTTTTAATTTGTTATCTCTTTTGAAAGCCATTTTAAAATAGTTTAAAAGTTAAAATTCGAAGTTTGTTAAAGTGTTTCCGCTTGTAGCGGAAACACTGTGTTTTTAACCTCTTTATTAATCCAGTGAAATGTTTAATCCTAATCCTCTCAACTCATGCAACAATACGTTGAATGATTCAGGGATACCAGGAGTTGGCATGTTTTCACCTTTAACAATAGCTTCGTATGCTTTTGCACGACCTACTACGTCATCGGATTTAATTGTAAGGATTTCCTGAAGAATGTTGGCAGCACCAAATGCTTCAAGAGCCCAAACCTCCATCTCACCAAAACGCTGACCACCGAATTGAGCTTTACCACCCAATGGTTGTTGTGTAATAAGCGAGTATGGTCCGATTGAACGGGAGTGCATTTTATCATCCACCATGTGACCAAGTTTTAACATGTAAATGATACCTACTGTAGCCGGTTGATCAAATTTTTCACCTGTTCCACCGTCTGTTAAATACGTACGGCCAAAACGTGGTAAACCAGCTTTATCTGTCCATTCATTCAACTGATCTGTAGATGCACCGTCAAAGATTGGAGTGAAGAATTTCTCTCCTAATTTTTGTCCGGCCCATGCAAGAACAGTTTCATAAATCTGACCCAAGTTCATACGAGAAGGTACACCAAGCGGGTTTAACACGATATCAACAGGGGTTCCGTCTTCCAGGAAAGGCATATCTTCATCACGTACGATACGTGCTACGATACCTTTATTTCCGTGACGTCCCGCCATTTTATCACCCACTTTCAATTTACGTTTCTTAGCAATGTAAACTTTTGCAAGTTGTACAATACCTGCTGGTAGTTCATCACCAACAGTCACAGCAAATTTTTTGCGTTTGTAAACACCTAGTAAATCGTTGTATTTGATATTGTAGTTGTGAAGCAACATTTTGATTTTGTCGTTCACATCTTTATCAGTTGTCCATTTACTTGGATTTACTGTATTGAAATCAATTTTCTCTAAACTTTTTTGTGTGAATTTGATTCCTTTTTGAACCACTTCTTCTTTCAACACGTTCAACACGCCTTGAGAAGTTTTTCCATTCACTAAAACAAAAAGTTTATCGATCAATTTTGTTTTCAATGTAGCAGCTTCAGCATTGTGTTCTTTGTCGATTTTTTCCAACAATGGTTTTTCTTCCGCCTTCGCTTTTTTATCTTTAATAGCTCTTGAGAATAATTTTTTATCGATAACCACACCACGTAAAGATGGTGGCGCTTTTAAGGAAGCATCTTTAACGTCACCAGCTTTGTCACCAAAGATCGCACGTAATAATTTTTCTTCCGGTGAAGGATCTGTTTCTCCTTTTGGAGTAATTTTTCCAATCAGGATATCACCTTCTTTTACTTCAGCACCGATACGAATCAATCCGTTTTCATCCAAATCTTTTGTCGCTTCTTCCGAAACGTTTGGAATATCTGCGGTTAATTCTTCCAATCCACGTTTTGTATCACGTACTTCCAATGCATACTCATCGATGTGAACAGAAGTGAAAATATCTTCACGAGCAACACGCTCAGAGATCACGATCGCATCCTCGAAGTTGTAACCTTTCCAAGGCATGAATGCCACTTTCATGTTACGTCCAAGAGCAAGCTCTCCATTTTGAGTTGC
>DAORKB010000075.1:0-2377 GCA_035439365.1 Bacteroidia bacterium | reverse complement strand
TTTGGAGCAACGTCCATCAATTGTAATTTCTCAGGTTCTACAACCGGGAAGTCACCTTCGTAACGTGCTTTAATTTTTGTTTCTTCAAATTTACCTTTGCTATCAATCGGCGCATTTGCTTGTGCAATTGTTTTTGCATCTTCTTCTTCAGCGCTCAAATAAATAACTGGTTTCTCAACATCTACTTTTCCATTAGTAACGGTCATGTAAGGTGTTTCAATGAAACCAAGTTTATTGATTTTTGCGAATACACAAAGTGAAGAGATCAAACCGATGTTTGGTCCTTCAGGTGTTTCAATTGTACATAAACGTCCGTAGTGAGTGTAGTGAACGTCACGTACCTCGAAACCTGCACGCTCTCTGGATAAACCTCCAGGCCCAAGGGCAGAAAGTCTTCTTTTGTGCGTGATCTCAGCCAATGGATTGGTTTGATCCATGAATTGAGAGAGCTGGTTGGTACCAAAGAATGAATTGATTACAGAAGATAATGTTTTTGCATTGATCAAATCAGTAGGTGTAAACACCTCGTTATCTCTAACGTTCATACGCTCGCGGATGGTACGTGCCATACGGGCAAGACCAACACCAAATTGTGCATACAATTGTTCACCAACTGTACGAACACGTCTGTTACTTAAGTGATCGATATCATCCACGTCTGCTTTCGAGTTAACAAGCTCGATCAGGTATTTGATGATGCAAATGATGTCTTCTTTCGTTAATGTTTTTGTGTCAGAAGGTGTGTTCAGGTTCAATTTTTTATTGATTCTGTAACGACCTACTTCTCCAAGGTCATAACGTTTATCGGAGAAGAACAATTTGTCGATGATACCACGAGCTGTTTCTTCGTCAGGCGGTTCAGCGTTACGTAATTGACGATAGATGTGTTCTACCGCTTCTTTCTCAGAGTTAGATGTATCTTTTTGAAGGGTGTTGTAAATGATAGCATAATCGCCGGCATTTACATCTTCTTTGTGAAGGATAACCGATTTAACGTTTGCATCGACGATCATATCAATGTGAGCATTATCAAGAATGGTCTCACGGTCAATGATTACCTCATTACGTTCGATGGAAACAACTTCTCCGGTATCTTCATCCACGAAGTCTTCAACCCAGGTTTTTAAAACACGTGCTGCCAATTTTCTACCGATTGCAGCTTTCAGTGCAGCTTTGCTAACTTTTAATTCGTCAGCAAGGCCGAATATTTCAAGGATTTGTTTATCGCTTTCAAATCCGATGGCTCTTAATAAAGTAGTAACAGGTAATTTTTTCTTACGGTCGATGTAAGCATACATAACACTGTTGATGTCAGTAGCGAACTCAATCCACGATCCTTTGAAAGGAATCACGCGCGCTGAATACAATTTTGTACCATTTGCGTGACGGCTTTGACCGAAGAATACACCTGGAGAACGGTGTAATTGAGATACAATTACGCGTTCAGCTCCATTGATAACAAATGTACCTTTTGGAGTCATGTAAGGGATGGTTCCCAGATAAACGTCCTGAACGATTGTCTCAAAATCTTCGTGTTCAGGGTCGGTACAATACAAGCGTAGCTTTGCTTTAAGCGGAACGCTGTATGTTAAACCACGCTCGATACACTCATCGATAGAGTAACGAGGCGGGTCAATAAAATAATCCAAAAATTCCAATACGAAATTGTTTCGTGCATCGGAGATTGGGAAGTTTTCTGCGAAAACTTTGTAAAGCCCTTCATTTTGACGGTTTTCCGAAGTTGTTTCCAACTGGAAAAAATCCTGGAAGGATTGAAGTTGTATATCTAAAAAGTCAGGATAATCGATTTGACTTTTAATAGATGCGAAACTTATTCTCTGAGGTTTTTTTGATTGAGCCAAGGTGCTTAAGATTTAAACCTGATGATGTTGTGGAACATAAATCAGGCTGGGTTAATTAAGAGAAACAGAATAAACAACAAAAGGGTATAGACCTCCTTCTGATGGTTGATCAGAAGTGAGGTCCGTACCTTATAAATTGTGTATTAGCAATTGCTTATTTAACTTCAACCTTCGCTCCTGCTTCTTCTAATTGTTTTTTCAATGCTTCAGCTTCTTCTTTAGTGATGCCTTGTTTAACTGGTTTTGGAGCTCCATCAACTAAATCTTTAGCTTCTTTCAATCCAAGACCTGTTAGATCTTTAACAACTTTTACAACACCTAATTTTGCTGCACCAGCGTCAACCAGAACTACGTCGAAAGCTGTTTTTTCAGCAGCTGCTGCTGCTCCAGCTCCACCGCCACCAGCTACCATTACAGGAGCTGCTGCTGCTGGTTCGATACCATACTCGTCTTTTAAAATTTGAGCTAATTCATTAACTTCTTTTACAGTTAAGTTTACTAATTGCTCTGCGAAT
>DAORKB010000074.1:0-14783 GCA_035439365.1 Bacteroidia bacterium | reverse complement strand
ATAAATTCAATGCTTCTGTTACTGCTTTGGTAAAGAAACTCATGAATCCCAAATTCGTTCCGTATACTTCTTTGAATTTATCTTTGTACTTTGCACGTAAAGCATAAATAGCACTCATGTCCACTTCATTGAAAGTGGTTAACATGGCGGTTTCATTTTTTACACTTACCAGGCGTTGTGCTAATTTCTTACGCAACGCAATCATTTTCTGACGATCCTGATCACGTGTACCACCCCAACCAGCAGTTGAAGAAGAATCAAAACCTCCGGCCAATGCAAGCATTGCATCACCTTTGGTAATACGCCCCCCTTTACCTGTGCCATTCAATTTGGATGCAGGAATTTTATTTTCATCCAATATCTTTTTTGCCGCCGGAGACGGTGTACCAGCTGCATAGCCATCCGCTTTCGCTGTTTCTTTTACAGCTTCCTTTTTATCTGCTACAGCAGCTTTTGGAGCCTCTTCCTTTTTTGCAGGTTCTGCTGCCTTTTTGCTTTCGCCTTTTACACTGTTATCTACAGAAAAGATGGCTTGCCCTACTTTCACTGTATCTCCTTCAGCAGCCAATAATTTTACTGCTCCAGAATCTTCTGCATTGACAGTTAATGTTGCTTTGTCAGAATCTATTTCTGCTACCTCTTCATCTTTTTCAACATACTCTCCATCTTTTTTAAGCCAGCGTGCAATCACTACTTCCGAAATTGATTCGCCAGGGCTTGGTACTTTTGTTTCTATAACTGCCATATCTTTTAATATTTAGATTCAATGCATGCATTACTAATTATATATACATGCACCATCAGTTTTATTTAACTAATTGCGGTTGAATTAATTTATCAATAATTGCTTGTTGCTGCTCTGCATGCACTTTAGAGAAGCCGGTTGCAGGACTTGGATTTTCACCTCGTCCAACATACTTAAGTTGAATTGCATTTAATTTTTCATACTTCATAAACATGCGCATAACATGCACCCAGGCACCCATGTTCTCCGGCTCTTCCTGTGCCCATATAAATTCAGTTGCACCTTTGTATTTTTCAACGATCGCTTGTAATTGTATTGCAGGGAAAGGGTACAGCTGTTCTACGCGAACAATTGCAATTGCATCTGCTCCACTTTTTTGTTTTGCTTCAATTAAATCGTAATAAATTTTTCCGGAACAAAAGATTATTTTATTCACTGCTTTAGCCGAAGCTGTTGCGTCATCTATCACTTCCTGGAAACCTCCCGTTGCAAAATCATTTACGGAAGATACACAAGATGGGTAACGCAATAATTTTTTAGGTGTAAAACAAATAAGTGGTTTTCTGAAGTCGCGTTTTATCTGACGACGTAACACATGAAATTGGTTTGCAGGTGTTGTACAATTTACAACCTGCATGTTGTTACCTGCACATTGCTGTAGGAATCGCTCCATACGGGCACTGGAATGTTCAGGACCTTGTCCTTCATAGCCATGTGGTAATAACATGACCAATCCGTTCATTCTTCTCCATTTTGCTTCGGCAGAAGTTATAAACTGGTCAATCATAATTTGTGCACCATTGAAGAAATCTCCAAATTGAGCTTCCCAAATGGTTAATATATTTGGTGAGCTTAATGCATAACCAAATTCAAAACCCAATACACCATACTCGGATAACAGGGAATTGTAAATATTTAATTTTCCGGGTGCTCCAAAATTATTCAACGGAACATATTCATCTTCCGAATCTTCAAATTTCACCACAGCATGACGGTGTGAAAATGTACCACGCTCCACATCTTGTCCGGTAAAGCGTACATGGTGTCCTTCTTGCATCAATGTGGCATATGCCATCAGTTCACCCATGCCCCAATCATAATTATCATTGGTAATCATTGCTGCACGGTCATCAAACAATTTTTGAATTTTAGTGAATACCTTTTTATCCTTTGGTAGAGATGCGATCTTTTTAGCTATATCCACAAATACTTTTTTATCAACAGAAGTATTCGGTGATTTATCAAATGCGTTTGCTTCGGCCATTTTCAAGCCTTTCCACTGCCCTTCCAGGAAAGAAGTGATTTTTGCTTTTTCTGTTTGCTTTGCTTCATCCAATTTTTCCTGAAGCAAATTTTTCAGCTTGGTTTCCATTTCTTTTCCAACCTGAGCCGAAACAGAACCTTCTTCAATCAATTGTTTCAAATAAATTTCTCTTGCATTTGGATGTGCTGCAATCGCCTTGTACAATAATGGTTGCGTGAAACGAGGTTCATCTCCTTCATTGTGTCCATATTTGCGGTAACAAAGAATGTCGATAAATACATTGCGATGAAATTTCTGACGGAACTCCATTGCTAATCTGCAAACATAAACGAGTGCTTCCACATCATCACCATTCACATGGAATACCGGCGACAAGACCACTTTTGCAACATCAGTGCAATACGTACTGGAACGGCCGTCCAGATAGTTTGTCGTAAAACCAACCTGATTATTGATGACAATATGAATTGTTCCACCTGTTTTGTATCCTTCCAGCTGGCTCATTTGAACCACTTCATATACAATACCTTGACCAGCTATGGCTGCATCACCATGAATAAGGATAGGACATACTTTGTTGTTATCCCCGTTGTGACGGTTATCAATCTTTGCTCTGCAAATACCTTCTACCACAGGATCCACGGCTTCCAAGTGGCTTGGATTGGGCGTTAAACTTAAGTGAACCTGTTTACCGGTATTGGTTTTCAAGTCACTGGAATAACCCATGTGATATTTTACATCTCCGTCAAATACGGAGTCTTCTGAAGGACGACCTTCAAATTCTGTAAAAATATCTTTGTATGTTTTATTTAAAATATTTGCCAACACATTTAAACGACCACGGTGTGCCATCCCGATAACAAAATCCTCTATGCCCATTTCAGCGCCTATTTCACAAACAGCATCCAATGCCGGAATGGTTGTTTCCGCACCTTCGAGTGAAAAACGTTTTTGTCCGACAAATTTTGTATGAAGGAAATTTTCGAATGTTACCGCCTGATTTAATTTATTCAGAATGATTTGTTTTTCTTCCGGAGAAAATTTCGAGGTATTCTTACTTGCTTCCATTTTTTCCTGAAGCCATTTGATAATTTCAGGCGTACGGATGTACATAAATTCTGCACCGATGGAACGACAATACGTATGTTGCAAATGTGCGATGATATCTTTTAATTTGGCCGGGCCGATTCCGATCTGTGCACCTGCCTGGAATACAGTTTCCAAATCGGCAGTTGTCAAATCGAAATTTTCAATATCCAATGTTGGTGCATACTTTCTTCTTTCCCGAACCGGATTGGTTTGTGTAAACAAGTGTCCACGTGTACGATAGCCATTAATTAAATTAATGACATTGAATTCCTTTTTTACACTTTCGGGTACCTGTCCACTGCTTTCATAATTACTACGTGCAAACTCAAACCCGGCAAAAAATTGCTTCCAGTCGGGTTCCACGGAGTTATTATCTTTCAAATACTGCTGAAACAGATCTTCAATAGCTGAAGTATCTGCATTACCTAAAAAGGAAAATTTATCCATAATTTCTTATTGTGATCTGACAGTGCAAATTTATGATTTTTAGTTAAAACCAGGTAACAAATACTTGTATTTAGATATATTGGAGAGGTAATTAAAAAATAAGTTCAAGCTTTATGGCCTTAATCCGAGGTTTTACCTCATTTAAGGTATTGTTTTATCACCTTATCGAGTATTCAAAACAGACTTGAATTTAATCATTTTAGGATTAAAACTACAATCCAATACCTTATTTTTTGTATTGCTTTCGGATAACGACTTTTTGTAACTCCCTTTTTATTACCAAATCGGTTATAATGTGTGAAAACGGTTCGGAAAGATTATCATGAACAGCCTTTTTCACTTGTTCTTCACTAATATCAATGCGGTATAAAATACCCAAAAACTTCTGCTGGTTTGAATTGATTAATTTATCAATATGTGGCTGGATCTGGTCAAATAATTCTTCATAAGCATTATAGGCATTGCCAGAAAATTTTATTTCCAGTCCAAACATATCAAAATCTTTGATTACCTGATTAGCAGTATCTTTTATCAGATCCAAACGATTGATATAAACGGAGGGGTCGAACATTACTGTTGTTTTTTTGCTCTGACATTTTCAAATAACAAGCGCTGAACGGGCCGGTTATGGATAATGTGCTCTTCAATAATCTCATTCACATCACTTTGCTCTACACCAACATAAAATATGCCTTCCGGATAAACAACAACCGTTTGTCCAAAATCGCATATATCCAAACATCCTGCTTTTTGTGCACGGAGTTTAATCGGTAAGTTTAATTCCTTTAATTTTTTCTTAAAGGCATCTACAATTTCCAACCCATGTGCTTCTCCGCAGCTTCTTCTTGCTGCACCTGCTTCTCTTTGATTGACACAAATAAAAATATGCTTGTCATATACCATGATGCGAAGATACAATTTCATTTTTTGTTCGTCTAATAATAATTTTCTGAACTTGCCTCAAAATGGTTTATCTTTCGGTATAATTTTTTGACTCTGCAGAATATGGAAACAATATTAATAACGGGTGCAAGCGGTTTGATCGGAAAACACTTAACTGTTTTATTGAAGGAAAAGGGGTATCGTGTTATCCATCTTAGCAGATCGGCATCTAAAAAAAATGATACGGAGACATTTGTTTGGAACATTCACAAACAAACGATTGATGAACAAGCTGTCATCCAGGCTGATCATATTATTCATCTGGCCGGTGATGGAATCACACATCACCGTTGGAGCGAAGCTCAAAAAAAGGAAATCATTGACAGCCGTGTTGAAAGTATACACTTACTTTATAAGACATTACAAAAAACAAATAAAACATTGAAGAGTTTTGTTTCAGCATCAGGTATTGGTATTTATGGTGGAATAACAACGCAAAAAATTTATTCTGAAACCGATCCTCCTGCCACCGACTTCTTAGGTACAGTTTGCGAAAAATGGGAAGATGCTGCGACATCTATTTCTCAATTAGGAATTCGGGTTGTGAAATTAAGAACAGGTATTGTACTTTGGAAAAATGGTGGTGCGTTGAAAAAGATTGCCATGCCCGTAAAATTTTTTATCGGCTCGCCTTTAGGAAGTGGACAACAATATATGCCCTGGATACACTTAGATGATATCTGTGCCATGTATTTGAAAGCATTAGAAGATACTAAACTGCATGGTCCCTACAATGCAATTGCTCCGGAGCATATTACCAATAACAGTTTAACAAAAATGATCGCGCATGTGCTGCATCGCCCGCTATTCCTACCTAATGTACCAGGCGCTATTCTCAAACTACTGCTGGGTGAAATGGCCGTTGTGGTATTAGAAGGAAGTCGTGCCTCCAGCAAAAAAATTCAAGAAGCAGGATTTGAATTTAAATATCCAACAGTTAAAGGTGCATTGAAGGAATTGTTTCAAGCTCATTGATTATACTTCTCTAACCATCAGGCTATCTGCAAAATCAATAAATACTTGTTTCTTTTGTTCGCTTACGGGTATATTATTTAAGCAGGCCAAAGCAGTATCATAATGCTTTTTCATTTCATTGCGGGCCAATTCCTTTACATTTAAAAAATTATAAATATTTGTAACCGCTTCTACTTTTTCGGCAGCATCAAAACTTGGTGCATTGATCCATTGATATAATTCTTCCTTCATGTAACGGTTTCCTTCAGCCATTTCAATTGCCTTTAACAACAAATAGGTTTTTTTATTCGCTATGATATCTCCTCCTTTTTGTTTGCCGAATTTTTTTTCATCTGCATACACATCTAAAATATCATCTTGCAGCTGAAATGCGATACCTATGTGTTTTCCGAAATCGTATAAACTGTCAGCATCTTCTTCCCTTGCATTTCCGATAATAGCCCCCATTTTTAAACTCGCTCCTACCAACACGGCTGTTTTTAATTCGATCATTTTTAAATACTGCTGAATGGAAACTTTCTGAAGCTTTTCATAATTCATATCAAGCTGTTGTCCTTCACATACCTGAAGTGCTGTCTGACTGAAAATAGAAATCAACTGAGGAAGGTACTTTACATCCAGCTTATTTAATTCCTGATACGCTGCAATAACCATAGCGTCTCCTGCAAGTATTGCCGTATTCCCATTCCACTTTTCGTGAACGGTTTGTTGATTTCTTCTCAGGGGGGCATTGTCCATCAAATCATCATGAACCAATGTAAAATTGTGAAATATTTCTATAGCAAGTGCTGCATGTATTGCCTTTTCAAACGGCTCTCCGAAAAAATCGCAGCCTAAACACACCAAAACCGGGCGCAATCGTTTACCTCCCAAAGACATGATGTAACGAACCGGTTCATACAATTCCTTCGGGTTCGTACCGTAATGCTTGTCTTTCAGTGCTTGTTCAATAAGCTGTTGGTATTCGCTAATCTTATTCAAAATACAGTAGAAAAATTTGTTATTGTTGTTCGATCATTTTCAGAAGGTAATTTCCGTATCCACTTTTTAAAAGTGGTTGAGCAATTACTTTTAGTTGTTCTTTATTTATATACCCCATGCGGTAAGCAATTTCTTCAATACACCCGATTCTTAACCCTTGCCTTTCTTCAATAACCTGAACAAACTGACCGGCTTGCATCAGGGAGGCAAATGTGCCTGTATCCAGCCAGGCTGTGCCTCTATCCAAAATACCAACTTTCAATTTTTTATTTTCAAGGTAGTGTTTATTGACATCTGTAATTTCATATTCGCCCCTTGCACTTGGTTTTAATTTTTTTGCAATCTCCACTACTGTATTGTCATAGAAATACAATCCGGGAACTGCATAATTTGATTTTGGTTTCAATGGTTTTTCTTCAATTGAAATGGCCTTGTTTTCATTATTAAATTCCACAACACCGTAACGCTCCGGATCAGAGACGTGGTAAGCAAATACGACTGCTCCATCCGGATCACGATGTTCCTGCAATAATCTTCCCAGGCCGGTTCCATAAAAAATATTATCTCCGAGCACGAGTGCTACTTTATCTTTTCCAATAAATTTTTCGCCGATAACAAATGCTTGGGCCAGTCCGTTTGGAACTTCTTGTTTTGCATAACTAAATTTGCATCCGATGGTTGAACCATCACCTAAAAGCCGCTCAAAATTCGGAAGATCGGTTGGTGTGGAGATGATCAAAATTTCTGATATACCAGCCATCATTAATACAGATAATGGATAGTAAATCATGGGCTTGTCATAAACCGGCATTAATTGTTTACTTACTGCAAGTGTTAATGGATGCAAGCGTGTTCCTGATCCACCGGCTAAAATAATTCCTTTCATTTTTACTTTAATTTATTAGTTACTTATCTTCCTTTTTTATCTTTAATTCATCCGGATCAATATCCTCTTCCTCATCAAATACATCAATTAAAGGTTCCTGCAAAAAGGCTTTGTTTGTTAATTTTTTTTCCAAAGTTAAGAGAAAGCACGGTAATAATATCAAATTAGAGCAATAGGCTATTAATAATGTTACCGAAATTAAAACTCCAAGGGCAGCTGTTCCACCAAAGCTGGAGGCTGAAAAGATACCAAATCCACAAAATAAAATGATTGCCGTATAAATCATGCTTACTCCTGTTTCCTTTATCGTTAATGAAACAGCCTGTGAAATACTTCCTTTTGCAGCTTTTATTTCCTGCCGGTATTTTGTAAGAAAATAAAGTGTTCCATCTGAAGCGATACCAAACGCAATACTGAATACCAGTATTGTACTTGGTTTAATATAAATATGACAAAAGCCCATAATTCCGGCAGTTATCATCAAGGGAATCAAGCTTGGAATAACAGAGATTAAAATCATATTGGGTGACATAAACAAGGTGTACAATACGATCGCTATTAAAATGATAGCCAGCAAAACACTTTCCAGAAGGTTATGTATAAGAAATTGATTGCCCTTTAAAAAAACAATGCTGTTTCCTGTAATTGTTACATCGTATTTTTTGTCCCCAGAAACGAATGCACCGGCTTCGTAATCAAAATTAAAAACACTATCAATGCGTGGGGTGATTTCTTCCAGTAGTTTTGCCAGCTCCAGAGAACCAATATCCTTCATCTGAATACTGATTCGTGTATGTCGTTTTGTACTATCAATGAATGCTGTGAATTGATCGGTATTGCTGTTGGCATCCACTTTTGCATAAGCCGCCAATTTTTGAAGTTCCATTGCCCCTGGCAAACGATAATCTTTTTTATTGCCATTTTCATATGCCTGATTAAAAAATTTAATTCCCTCCACAACCGAAACAGCTTTTGAAAATTGAGGGTAGGTGGCTATTAATTTTTGAAGCTTGTTTATTTTGTATAATGTTCGGCCACCGTCGCCAAAAACACCATTGTTTTTTTTCGTATCAATTGCAACTTCAAAGGGAAGGACACCGTTGTAATTTTTTTCAAAATATTTCAGATCAAGAAGTATCGGATCTTTTTTAGGCAGATCGTCTACTACGTATCCCAATGGTAAAATTTTTAACATTCCAATAATGGAAATGACAACCACTATTGAAACAGTTATGTAAATCGCCTTTCTTTTATGATGAACCCAATAATCTACTTTCTCCAGAATGAATGTCATGCGCTTGCTCTGCAAATGCTTCGTATGCTTTAAAGATGGAGCCGGCAGAAAACTAAATACAATGGGTACCAATATTAAAGAAATAGTATATGTAAGCATGACACTTATTGAGGCGATCAAACCAAATTCAAAAAGTAGTCGACTATCTGTAGAACAAAAAACAGCAAAACCAATGGAAGTAGTGATATTGGCCATAAAAAGAGATATACTTACTTTTTCGATAGCTTTCGATAAGGCTTCCAACTTATTTCCATGCAAACGAAACTCGGTGTGATATTTATTCAGAATCATGATACAATTCGGAATACCAATAACAATAAGTAATGGAGGGATGAGTGCAGTAAGCACCGAAATATTATAATGACAAAGAACCAATATACCAATCGACCATACAACACCAACAATTACAACAAGCAATGAAAAAATAACCGGTAGTACCGAACGAAAAAAGACCATCAGGATAATTGCAGTGACAATAATCGCAAGAATGGTAAACAGTGTCATTTCGTTTTCTATTTTTCTTGCTACAGCCGTTCGGATATAAGGCATACCCGAGTAGTGAACCTGAATGTTTGTTTGTTCAACAAACGCATTTACCTCCGTTACAATGTTGTCTACAATTTGTACACGTTGTTTCGTATTTAAAAATTTATTATCAAATGTGATGGCCATCAATGTAGCATGTGCCGTATCATTAAAGATGATGCCTTTATAAAAAACAAGTGTATCTACTTGTTTTCTTATGCTATCCAATTCCTTTTGTGTGGCGGGTTTTTGTGAAAATACCTGATGGGTTTCAAATTTTTCGAGTGCATCGTTCCTTACTAATTTTTGAACTCGTGCAATGGATACTACAGCTTTTACTCCTTCTACTTTTTTTAATGCATTTCCAAGATCGAACCAGGCATTAAAATTTTTGAGCACATAGAGATTACTATCCGATATTCCAATAACCATTACGCTCCCATCCTGTCCAAAACGTTTTTTAAACTCCTTGTATCGAATGGCTGTGGAATCATGATCCGGAAGAAGCCGTGGTGCTTCATAGGATATTTGTGCCTTTGTAGCGTAATAACCTAAAATAGCAGTTATCGCTGCTAATGAAATAATAATGGGAAGTCGTTTACGAAGTATGAACTTTGAAATGTGTGCCCACATGAGTTAGATTTCAGTGCGTTAGTTTATCATTATTAAATCAGAACTCCCATACTGCGCGAATTTACTCATAATAATGACACTGGCAAACGATAAAATCTGCGTGTTCTAATGCAATGGTCTTTTTTTGATCATCCCCCCTCTTGTATCCTTTACCGGGTTCATTACAATAAATGTGTTTGGATCAATCTTTTCTACTTCTGCTTGGAGTTTAGCAACTTCTAAACGGGTTATTACGGTATAAATAATTTCCATTTCTCCAAGCTGATCACCACGTTTTCCATATCCTCTCTTTCCATTATAAATTGTAACACCTCTTCCCAACTTCTGGATAATCATTAATCGTATTTCTTCACTGTATGTTGAAACCATTGTAATTCCGGTATACTCTTCCATACCGACAATTATAAAATCGACCGTTTTAGAGGCCGACAAATATGCTAAAACCGAATACATTGCGGTTTGCATCGATAATACATAGGCTGCTACACCAAAAATAATGATGTTAAGAACAAGGATAATATCGCCCATTGTTAATCCTGTTCGCTTGCTTAAGTAAATGGCGAGCACTTCTGTACCATCTAATACACTACCGCCTCTAACTGCAAAACCGATTCCTGCTCCAATAAAAAAACCACCAAAAACGGCTACTAATAATTTATCGGAAGTTATGAGTGGAAAGCTAATAAACGTTAGTGCCAACCCTAGTCCGGTTATCGCAATTATACTTTTAATAGCAAATGCTTTACCTATTTGTGTATATCCTAAAACCAAAAAGGGAATGTTGATACCGACGATCAAAGGAGCAAGTTGCCATTTCGTCATTTCTCTTACAAGAAGGGATATACCCATTACCCCACCATCGATAAAAGAGTTGGGTAATAAAAAACTTTCGAGTCCGAATGTTGCCGAAAGTATTCCTAATACAATCAACAGCCAGTTTCGGACAGAATAAAAAAATGAAACTCTTAATTTATAGATATCCTTTGCTGATCTGTAATTGCTTTCTCCAGGAAGTTTATTTGTCCCAAACAGCGCCAGAATCTGATAGAAGAATTGTTGAAATCTGTTCATGAGTTTTTAAATTTATGACCTGCTTCAAAAACCCAAAATCACAAATGGCTAATGAAGCAGGCATAAATACAGCGTGAAGTTGGCTATATCAATTCATTATTGCTTTCAATCCGATTAAACCACCAATAACAATAATAATGACAAGGAGAATAAATCCCCATCCTTGCATAAAATTTTCACGGTTTCCGTTTTTGTTCTCTGTATTCTCCATAAATATCTTAAATATTTTAATTTTTTATAAATAATAAAGTACACGTATAGGTGTTGAAAACTCCATAACACCGCACTATTTCGCGCGAGGAGTACCTACAATAGCAAAAAAATTAATAATTATATCCGGAACCGGCGATGATGGATATAGAGGAGACAACTATCTAGTTGATTCAATCTTTTGATTGAATAACAAACATATGATCGTTTCGAAAAAAATTGTTGTTTATTAAATGCTACATCAAAAAACGGGTTGATTTGTTCCGAACTTCTGAAAAAGGAGTTCGTGTTTTCAGTTAACCGAAAACAAACAATTACACCATCTGTTGCCTGATGAAGTTGATCTTGGCAAGGTGCCGACTGGATCTTTTCCACTACCGACTGAACAGCATGATTCTGATTTTTCCCATTTATCCCAACCGTAATAAACAGAAAACTAAAAAAGAAAATTATACTTTTTGTCAGTCTCATTTGACAAAAATACGCAATTTGACGGGTTTTCTAACAGGTTAATAGCGACTTATTTAAATTTTATGATGATTTGTGTGCTGTGTCTGTTCGAGCGGAGTAACATTTTATCAACTGTCGCGTTTAATCATTATAACTAATCCTGGTGAGAGATGCAACGACTAAGCGATAATTGGATTACTGAAAAGCATATTGATTTTGAGTATAAAAAATACATTCTTTTAGCGTATTTTCAAGATGTTAACAAGGATCTGAATGTATGTAAACTATATCCTGTTCTGTCAGACCTACTTGTTCATTATCAAACAACGCTGGCACTTAAAGAAAATAAGACCTTGCTTGCAAATAGCTTCCCAAAAAAGTTAACAGGTCTTGACATTGATCAGCTAAAACTTCAATATGAAAATTTGTTAAATGATGATGATCTGATGCATGAAATTGAATGCATCATTGATTACTCATTACCCAAATTTAAATATTACATGGAAGAGGGTAAAAAAATATATGATGCCATTGAAGAGCATATGGCCCTTATACCAATTGGGGTTGTACCCTTGCATATAGAAGAAGGTTATTTGATGTTAAAAGATACTTCGGCAAGAAAGATAAAAGTTTTTCAATATTTCATTAAACTTTTCACCCATTCTCGTGAAGAGTACAGAGCCATTTACACCGATTTTATTGGAGATTACACACTATCCTACACAAATACATTCGAACAAATAAAACTGGATCTATTGGCAAACTATAAGTCCTGGCCAAATCCTGCGACGTATGCTGTTGATACGGACATAACCATTCCATTTCAGGAAACTTATTTACCCATTGCAAAACGTATGTTGGTGAGGTACATCTCTCAGAAAGCTGCGTAATATTGCATCAAAACCTATGTGCCCTATGTACCTATGCGGTTAAAAAATAAAACCACATAGGTACATAGGGCACATCGATTTCTCTTAATTATTGAATTTTCTTTGCTAAGATTTTGATTTATGAAGCAGCACCTCTCTTAAATTCGGTCTTAACCTGCTTTTATACACAGATAAACAATCTTCTTTTTTTCTTCCTTTGCGCAATTTAATTTGCTCTTCAAGTGGTAGCGCTGCAATAGTCATGCACTCCGGTGTACAACAACCCTTCATTTTTTCGGCACAAGCAGGGCATTGTATGAATAATAAATGACAATCATCATTGGCACAATTTACATGTGTATCACACATTTCACCACATTGATGACATTGTGCAATTACATCATCTGTAATTCGTTCTCCAACACGTTCATCAAAAACAAAGTTTTTACCGATAAATTTAGAAGGCAAGCCCTCAGCTCTAATTTGTCGGACATAGTCGATGATACCACCATGCAACTGATTTACATCTTTGAAACCGTGATGTTTTAAATAGGCACTTGCTTTTTCGCATCGCACACCACCTGTGCAATACATGATAATTTTTTTATCCTTCTTATCTTTTAATTCTTCGATCACCATTGGTAATTCTTCCCGAAACGTATCCGCATCCGGACACAAAGCACCTTCGAACCGCCCCACTTCACTTTCATAATGATTTCTCATATCCACTACGATCGTATCCTTACTCTCCATTGCCTCGTTAAACTCCCGTGCTGTTAAATGTTTCCCAACATTGGTAACATCAAATGCCTGATCATCCAAACCGTCTGCAACAATTTTGGGTCTGACTTTAATCGTTAATTTGTAGAACGATTTTCCATCATCCTCAACGGCAATTTTAAACGGAATACCTGCAAGCAGCGGCTCTTTGCTTAGATTGTACTTAAAAATCTCCCAATTTTCTTCAGGTACACAAAGCTGGGCATTGATGCCTTCGTGTGCAACATAAATACGTCCTAAAACCTGAAGTTTGTTCCATTGAAGAAAAAGGTGATCACGCAACGCTTGCGGTTGATCAATAATGACATAGCGGTAAAACGAAACAGTAATACGTTTTATAGTTTCTTCCTGAATTCGTTTTTTAAGCTCCTTTTTGTTAACTCTGTTTTGCAATAACATAGTGTCGGGGGGTTAAAAATTCAATGCAAAGATACTTCAATTTATTCTAACTTTGTCGCACGCAATACAATTTTAGCACTCTATAATACGCGCATGGCAAAACCTGAAAAGATTTTAATTATTGGTTCTTCTGGACAAATTGGTACTGAGCTGGTTCATAATTTAAGAGCCATTCATGGAATTGAAAATGTAATTGCATCCGACATAAAACTCACAGATCAGGCGAAAGAAGGGCCTTTCGATGTTTTGGATGTAATGGATGCAGAAGGACTTTTTACCGTTATTAAACGTCACAAGGTTACTCAAGTATATTTATTGGCAGCCCTGTTATCCGCCACGGCGGAGAAAATGCCGAAGTTTGGCTGGGATCTGAATATGATTGGTTTATTCAATGTACTGGATCTGGCAAAAGAAAAACACATCGAAAAAGTATACTGGCCAAGCTCCATCGCTGTTTTTGGGCCCAATACTCCAAAAGAGAATACACCTCAGTTTACGATCATGGAACCCAGTACCGTTTACGGTATTAGCAAACAAGCTGGAGAGCGCTGGTGTGAGTATTATTTTCACAAATATGGTGTGGATGTAAGAAGTTTACGATATCCGGGACTTATCAGCTGGGGATCAGAACCTGGCGGGGGCACTACGGACTATGCAGTACATATTTTCCATGATGCCTTGAAAAACGGGCATTATAACTGTTTTTTAGACCAAAACACCGTTTTACCGATGATGTATATGCCCGATGCGATTAAGGCTACTTTGGACCTTATGCAGGCAGATGCGTCAAAAATTAAGATTCGATCCAGCTATAATTTAGGAGCATTCAGCTTCTCCCCTAAGGAATTGGCCGAAGAAATAACTAAATTTATCCCTGATTTTAAAATTACTTATCAACCTGATTCTCGTCAGGAAATTGCAGATAGTTGGCCAAAAAGCATAGATTCGTCGAACGCCACCCGGGATTGGGGATGGAAACCGGACTATAATTTAGGGGCCATGACGAAGGATATGATTGTTAATCTAAAAAAAATCTATGAGGTGAAACCTTTATAGATAGCGGGGCGTAGAAGATAAAAGTTGTAATTAAAGATTGTTTTATTAAATTAATTTCTACTGTGCAGTTTTGATGTGTGATGTAGATGAATTTTAATCAGCAATAATTATCCACGCTATTATTTTTTTTAGAATGAAAAAAGCGATACTCATACTATTTTTTATTA
>DAORKB010000073.1:0-15086 GCA_035439365.1 Bacteroidia bacterium | reverse complement strand
GTAGATGCCGTGAACAGCCTCTCCGCTTCTGGTTGGGAGCTGAAAGAGGATTGGTACGCTGGTAAAACTGTTTCTTCTTCCGGCTTCGATGCAAAGGATAAACATTTATTAAAAGTATTGGACCTCACCAATCAGTACATTGGTTTTCCGCGGCAGTTGGGACAACATACCGGCGGCTTCATCATCACGCAAGGAAAGTTGAGCGACCTCTGCCCTATCCTGAATGCACGCATGGAAGACCGCACCAACATTGAATGGAACAAGGACGACATTGAATCACTCGGTTTCTTAAAAGTGGATGTACTGGCACTGGGCATGCTTACCTGCATCCGCAAAGGATTTACGTTTGCAAAGGAAAAATATAATCTTGATCTCACGCTTGCGAATATTCCGCAGGATGATCCTGCTGTGTATGAAATGGTAAGTCATGCTGATACCATTGGTGTATTTCAAATTGAGAGCCGTGCACAGATGAGCATGTTGCCACGCTTAAAACCAAAGTGTTTTTATGATCTGGTGATTGAAGTGGCCATTGTGCGACCAGGCCCCATTCAGGGCGACATGGTGCATCCGTATTTGCGCAGAAGAAATGGTGAAGAAGAAGTGGTGTTTCCTTCAAAAGAGTTGGAAGAAATTTTAGGCCGTACACTCGGTGTTCCGCTCTTCCAGGAACAAGCCATGGAAATTGCCATTGTTGCCGGAGGCTTTACACCCGCAGAAGCCGATGAATTGCGCCGCAGCATGGCCACCTTCAAAGCAAAAGGAAAAGTAAGTGCCTTTGAAAAAAAGTTGATAGCCGGTATGATTAAGAAAGGCTACACCGAAGAATTTTCCAAACGCGTGTTCCGCCAATTAGAAGGTTTTGGAGGCTATGGTTTTCCGGAAAGTCATGCAGCCAGTTTTGCATTGCTCGTATATGTTTCTTCCTGGATGAAATGCTATTACCCGGATGTATTTGCAGCAGCCTTGCTCAACAGCATGCCCATGGGCTTTTACCAACCGGCTCAGATTATTTCCGATGCAAAAAAACACGGTGTGGTGATGCGGGAAGTAGACATCAATCATTCACACTGGGACAATACACTGGAAGAAAAAGAAGGAAACTATTGTGCGTTGCGCGTTGGCTTCCGGCAAGTAAAAGGGTTGAAAGAAGAAGACATGCAAATTTTAGTAGCTGCCCGTGATGCCGGATTTGTGCGCATTCCGCAATTACTGGATGCAGGCGTCCCCTTATCAGCGCTTGAACATTTAGCCGATGCCGATGCCTTTCGTTCCATCGGATTGGACAGAAGAAAAGCATTGTGGGAAGTTGCTGCCTTAACCGATCATGCGATAGGACTTTTCCATGGACAACAACAAGACACCACTGCTGAAAAAAACATCACCCTTCCGGAAATGAGCGTGGAGCAACACGTGATCGAAGATTACCGAACACTGGCGCTATCCTTAAAAGCACACCCCATCAGTTTTGTGCGTGACCAACTTGCTGCATTAAATGTTATTTCAAATGCCAACCTAATGAATTGCAAGGATGGAACAAACGTAAGAGTTGCCGGACTTGTATTGATACGGCAACGTCCCGGAACAGCCAGTGGAATTGTGTTCGTAACCATTGAAGATGAAACAGGCACATCCAACCTGGTGGTGTTCTCTAATTTATTTGCGAAGTATCGAAAAGAAATTGTGCACAGCCATTTGCTTATGGTAGAAGGTAAAATGCAAAAGGAAGGCGAAGTGATACATGTGGTGGTGCAACGGTGTTATAATTTGTCGGGGCTATTGGCTCCCTTATCACAACCCAAAGACACGGATTATTTTGATAAAGAAGAACCGGGAGATAATTCACCGGCAAAGCGGAAAAAGAAAGCAGTGAAGCCGGTGCAAACGGATATTTTTCATGGGGGGAGGAATTTTCATTGAGGATCTGCATTTCCTTAAGGTATTGAAATTCTCATCAGAATCAAGTACATTTAAACACATTTGTCACTATAACCCAAATGAGTAACGTGAAAACCTTTGGTTCCCCCATAAACCAATTACGCACCAAATAATTTATCGCAAAAGGCGGTAGAAAGAAGATGACTTTAATTTAATCCGGTAGAAATTAAAAAGTGCAATTTGTGCCACTTCTGGTTCTATAACCAGAAAACCGATTGATTAAAATTGAAAACTAAATGAGCAAAATAAAAAAAGTAAATACCGAACATCAACTCTTCAAAGATATAGCATCGCTAATTGAAGATAGCAGAAGCTTTGTTGCTAATACTGTAAACACAGCCCTTGTGCTATTGTATTGGAAAGTTGGAAAACGTATTAATTCGGAAATATTAAAAAACAAGCGTGCTGAATACGGAAAACAAATTGTCGTATCGTTAACACAACAGTTGACGGAAAAATACGGTAAGGGTTGGGATGATAAAACCCTACGACATTGTCTCCGCAGTGCGGAGACTTTCTCCGAAGAGCTAATTGTCTCCGCAGTGCAGAGACAATTAGGGTGGACACATATAAAAACTATTATGTACCTAAAAGACGAGTTGCAGCGTGAGTTTTATATGGAACTGTGCATACAGGAACGTTGGAGTACACGCAAATTGCAAGAAAAAATTGACGGTATGCTTTACGAACGCACCGCTATTAGCAAAAAACCTAAAAAACTCATCAAACAAGAAATAAAGCAACTGCGTGATGCCGATAAACTAACGCCCGACTTGGTTTTCAGAGACCCTTATTTCCTTGATTTTCTGGGATTAAAAAACACCTTTAGCGAAAAGCATCTAGAGGATGCCATATTGCGTGAATTAGAGAACTTTATTTTAGAGCTTGGACAAGGCTTTACGTTTGTAGAACGTCAAAAACGAATGATAATTGATGACGAAGATTTTAGATTGGATTTATTGTTTTACCACCGTAAATTAAAACGTCTGATAGCTATTGATTTAAAGTTGGGCAAATTTAAAGCTGCTTACAAAGCTCAAATGGAGCTGTATCTACGTTGGTTAGAAAAAAACGAAATGCAAAGCGGAGAGCAAATGCCAATAGGTTTAATACTTTGCGCAGAGGGCAATAAAGAACAAATTGAATTACTTCAATTAAATAAATCAGGTATAAAAGTAGCGGAATATTTAACGGAGTTGCCAAGTAAAAAGTTGTTACAACAAAAACTTCATCAGGCGATAGAAATTTCTAAAAAACAAATTGAACATAATGCGTGATTGGAAAGAATATAATATATGATCTTTGGAAAACACTTTTACCCTCAAACTCATTACTTACTTGTTAGCAGCATTGGCTACGATATAAGAACAACTGCAATAAATAAAACCCTGTTAATACGTTACAGTTGAAGATGAAACAGGCACTTCTAACTTAGTGGTGTTCTCCAACTTGTTTGCAAGTATCGGAAAGAAATTGTGCACAGCCAATAATGGATCAAAAATGATAAAAGGGAATGTTTCAAAATACATAACTGATTTAACTGCTAAATTTTCGGAAATTCCAATTGTAAAACGATTTAGAGAAACAAACCCCAACACTTATCTATTAATAACGAACAGACTTTCTTTAAATAAATTCTCAGGACTACCATTAACGATTCTTAGCATTGCAATTATTTTAAATCTGTTTTTATTGTTTGATTTTACAGAAGATTCAATTAATTCAAAAGAGTTTATTGCCATTGACCGTTTCATTGCAAAGTCACTTTTCATGATTCGCATTGAATCTTTAGCAAGAGGTTTTTATTTTATCTCAAAGTTATGCAATATAACAGCCGTTTCACTTATTGGATCGTTGTTGATTACTTACTTTTTAATAAATAAAAAATTCCATTTTTCAATCGGCATCCTTACATCACTTTTAGGTAGTGGACTTAGTATTTATTTAGGTAAAAATATATTTGAAATAGATCGCCCACATCAATATGCGTATTATCAGGAAAATTATTTTTCATTTCCAAGTGGACATTCTACAATCGCTGTCTCATTCTATGGATTGTTACTGTATTTTCTTATCCAGAATCATCCCACTTTTAAAATAAAGGGATTATTAATAAGCATAGCATTTCTTTTTTGGATATTTATTGGCCTAAGCCGTCTTTATCTTTGTGTTCATTATTTTAGTGATGTGATAGCCGGTTATATACTTGGGTTTCTCTGGCTCTTATTAAGCATTAGTATAGTTGAATGGAAAAATCATAAATTACATCGCGCGGACTGATATTTTTGCAAATTTAATTAACCCCGACTTATAATGAAAGATGGATTAAGTACCTCAGAGGCGAGGAAAAGAATAGCAATATATGGCTATGACGAATTACCCTCGGATCAATCAAAAAACATATGCAAATAGCCTTGAAGGTTGTAAAGGAGCCTATGTTTATTTTATTGATCCTGTGTGGGATACTTTATATGGTAGTTGGTGATTATAAGGAAGGTGGGATTCTGCTCTCCACCATCTTCATTATCATTTTTATCACGTTTTACCAGTATCAAAAAACGGAAAAAGCATTAGATGCGCTCAGAAAACTTTCCTCCCCCAGAGCGTTGGTTATTCGTGATGGAAAAGAAACCAGAATACCGGGAAGAGAGGTTGTGCCGGATGATCTAATTATTTTAAATGAAGGTGGCCGCATTTCGGCAGATGCAAAGGTGGTGGAAACGGTAAATCTTATCGTTGATGAATCTCTATTAACTGCTAATTATCACCTCTGAATTAATTTGTTATTATGGTTTTCAAATTTGTTTCTCTCTCTCCGTTCTTTAAATCATTAATAAATGAATCAATAATTCCTCTTGTTATATGAGGCATCACCACAATTTTCCACCATGATGGTTTTTGCTCATAACTGTCGGAAACAAGAAAATATTTTTCTGCAATTGCTGCAGGTATATCCTCAGCATTGATAGCAATGATATTAATATGCGGATTTCTGTAATACCGAATCCCTAAATCCTGTAACTGACAGCATACATCAGTTGTCCGGTCTACAAGCGACTGTATTTTAGCTTTCCAGCCTTCTGATCCGTAATTGTGAAGTATCATCCATACCGCGATAGCATTTGCACCTGAGCGGCTTCCACATAACGTATGATCAGTTCCGGGAACATACTGCGCCTCTGAAGTTTTGACATATTGCATAAGACCTTTCCGAATAAGGAAAATCCCAGTACCGTATGGCGTTTGTAACATCTTGTGCCCATCAATGGTAAATGAACTGATATGTGTATTTTTAAATGTAAAGCTGCCTCCGGGATTGGAGAACGGGTAAATGAAACCACCAAATGCTGCGTCTACATGTAGCTTGAAAGTGAGTTGTCGCTTACTTAATACATCTGTGATATTATCAATATCATCTACTGAACCGAACATGGTGGTAGATAAATTTACATTAATAATAAAATAGTTAATCCCTTTTGCTAGTGCCTGGTCAATTTTTTTTTCCATATCTGGAATTATTAATTCACGGCTGTGCTTATCTACGCTTACTAAAATAGATTGAATATTTAATAGGTTAATTCCTTTTGATATGGAGTAATGACTGTCTTCCGAATAGATAACACCAATTTGATCTATCTCTGCATGATAATGTTGTATAAAATAATTCCTGTAAATCCATAAAGCCTCAATATTAGCTTCTGTTCCTCCTGACGCCACGTATCCGTCATGTGCATCCGGCTCACCTTCAAAAATTTGTTCTGCGCAGAGTTTAATCAAACCCTTTTCTAAATCCTGTGTACCTTTAAATATTTTTTCCGAGCCATTTAATGTATGGCAGCCTATATGGTTGGGGTTTGCGATAAGCGTAGACAGGAAGGGTGCATCTTCAAGAAAAGGTGCATCTTCATAAAATACTTCTGGATCTAAATAAGTAGCTGGTATTCCCAGGATGGGCGTTTTGCGATAATTGACATTAGCATTTAAAGCATCAATTACTCGTTTTTTTATTTTATCAGTGGTGAGCTTAGGCCAATACATTATTGTTTTTTTTAGTGATAGTCTTTCAGTTTTTATTTTTTTCTTTGTACAAAGGTCCTTTCGGAGTTTAAGCAATATCTAACAATTTTCTTCCTTCTGGTGTAATAAATTCACTTGTCCATTTCGGTGTCCAGGTCAATTCAATCTCTGGCTTCAATTCCGGAAACGCATCGGTTAAAACCGAGTATATGTCATTCATAATAATTTCACCCATAGGACAACCTTCACTCGATAATGTCATGGAGATATAAATACTATTTCTTTCGCGATATTTAATGGTATATATCAATCCCATGTCAATAATGTTTATTCCTAATTCGGGGTCGATTACTTTTTTTAAAGTATTGTATGCCTGCAGCTCTATTTGGCTTGCTTCATTATCAATTTGCATGATTAAATTTTTTCGTATAAAATAAAAGTTTAAAAACATTAATGTTGTACAATACAGCCGTTATAGTTAGCAGGACACAGGCAGTTCTTATCAGTATTACTTGAGAAAAGCAAACACCTGTAAGCAACAGTATTAAACCTGCAGCGAAAAAAATGAATTGCCATTTTACTAATACTTCAGAATAAAGATCTTTTGGTAGTGGAATTTTTTTCAGCTCCTTCGACGTTTTGCTCAATTTCAGCCATACAATGAAGGGAAGTGTCTTAAACGTTTGTCCCAATATCAGCAAGCTCATAAAACCTATAAATATGCTGACACCGAAGGCTATTATAAGCTGGAAAAGGAGGTTCGAATTCGAAATCATACTCGAATTGATGAATAACCCAAACACTATAGGGATACCTATGATGGTAAACGCAATCATACTTTGTTTCATTCCCAGATCCAGTATTCGTTTTGCTCTTTTTCGATAAACCATAACAAGAAAGGAAATGTAAACTCCAACTCCAATCAGTATTAGAACGGAGTAAATAAGCCCCCTTGACACACCATTAAAAAGAAAGGCGTCGAGAAAAAAAGCGAGTAAGGTAATATTTATAATGTAGTATGAAAATTTCAACCGTTGATTGCTCACGGAAGAAGATAAAAGAAACATGGGAATCAGCCTAGAGGAAACTCCAATTATTAAAAGCAGGAACCAACCGACAATTCCTATATGTGCATGAATTTTTAAATAATATAAATGTTCTTTCGGCAGAAACAAGTAAGTGAAATTGAATGCCATTAAGGTACCAATAAAAGCGGTTAACCAGAACCATACACATGCTGTGACGATAAAGCCAGCCTCAAGAGGTGCTTCTTTTGCTTTTAAAGAAGTGGCAACAATATTATATGAAAATAATGACACCGCAATCAATAAAAGACTTGCTCCGGTTTGGATAGGAATACCTGTTGAAAATGTCCAGAATGAATATATAAATATAGAGATTCCTGTAAAAAAAAAGACTAAGGTGATCTTTGCAAGCAAAGGGCTATAAAGTTCTGAAACCAGTATCACCGGCAAAAACTGGTAAAGAGCTCCAAAAATCATCATACTTCCCCACGCTAATACGGCGGTGTGCGTTATAGCCAGAAGCCTGGGATTGAAATAGTGTCCAATGAATGAATCCGCTGATATAAGCATCATTACTGTTAAGACAAAAAATGCAACTGCGCTAAAGCCGTAATGAGGCAATACGATTGACGGTGATGTTGCTTTATTTGTACTAGTCAGAACCATTATTTATAGATTAGGATCACTGTTTTTTCTTCACTGATCTTTCTAAATTTATAGGTATAGCCTTTACTCTCAAGTTCAGGTAATAGGTGAATAGGAATACGTCTATGAAGTACATGCATTAAATGATCATCAGACATCGTCTGAAGAGCGTTTAAAATTGTAATCATTGGCATTGGCATTTCGAGGTCTCGAACATCTACAAAATAAGTTTTCTCGCCGAAAGATTCGATCAGTTGCTCCATTTCTTCAAAGCTTATCTCTGAACAAAGTGGATCTGTAAAATCCTCTTTGTCGCTTAAACGTTTTAAAAAAGTATACACAAGCGAAGGGGCTTGATGAATCACATGGCTAACATAACCTTTCTTCCTCAGTAAATTGATCAATGGCAGCGGTTCAAAAGAATTTATCAGTTTCAGTGTATTTGCCTCGGGCATTTTCCTCAATACGTCTATTATTTTTTTAAAGGGATCTTTACCTTGTGCGATATCATTTCTGACATCAAGTTCCTCTGTATTTTCTGGTAATAACTCCTTGTAAAAAAAAGGAACTCCAGTCGACGGTAATGGATCACACGCTTCGCTGTCATCGTAATGAAATCCCAATGGTCCCAGTTTTTCATAAAACTGTTGAACGGTTGTACCGCCTATTTTGGCGGCATCAGCGATGGTAACCCGGGAAGCCAATATCTTTCTCAAGATAGGATTACGCAACTTTTCAAAATGCCTGTTTATCGAAGCAATAGCCTCAATTACGGCCGGATTTGCATTAATCAGCTGGGATATCTTTGTATATTGATCAATTTTCATTTTCAGCGTATTAAAAACGGTCTTCCTTTCAGAAGAAGCCAGTTATCAGTTATGCAAGCCTTTTTTCAAGTTCAATGGCTTTCGGAAATAGGATGTTATTTTCAAGATGAACATGTTTATGAAGATCATTTTCAAATTCCTGCAGTTTTGAGTACGCTAACTTATAAGTTGTACATGCATCTGCGGGAGGAGTATAATTATTACTAAGCGCTTTTATCTTCTCTAACAGCTTCCCTACCTCATCATGTTCGTGTTCCATTATACTTAT
This sequence comes from Bacteroidia bacterium, assembly GCA_035439365.1. GTDB lineage: Bacteria > Bacteroidota > Bacteroidia > 2-12-FULL-35-15 > 2-12-FULL-35-15 > 2-12-FULL-35-15. The sequence continues at coordinate 6,366 of DAORKB010000073.1, read as the reverse complement.
GGGTCCTTTAACTGTACCAAATGATGGGGATTCTACTAGCATTCCATTTTTTTCAGCGATTGATAAATGTTTTACATAGGGAAACAAAATATCTTCTTCTTTACACATGTGGCGATTTAATTCATCGGAAACGGTAAGAAATAGCTCTGCAATTGTAAGTGCTTCAGGATGCCTGTCCCCATGAACGGATGCTACTTTTTGCGTATATTCATATATTACAGGGATTGCGCGTTTAACATATTGATGATGCGTATTCAAGATATAATCTGCTAAAAAGTCAATGTTCCAGCTATCATAATCTTCGGATGGCAAAACAAAAATTGAATCTACCGCCTTTAACTCTTTTTCTATTTGTACAACATCCAAACCTTTTGATTTGCATGCTTCTTGAAGCGTTTTTTTTCCTCCACAGCAAAAATCCAATCCGAATTTTTTAAAAACTTCCGCCTTTCTATAATCACTGGCCACCAATTCACCGATTGTTGGATTCGCTTCATTTGCGCTGAGTTTTGAAATTTTTACTTTCCAGTATTCTGGCCCTTCTTCCAAATACTCCCAGTTGAAAATATTTCCACGTTCACCTAACAGCTGGTAATAAAGCGGTTTTGGATCATGGTCATTATGAATAATGAATGCCTGTCCTTCTAAAAGATCGTCAAATCTTTCAAAAATTATTGGATGTTTGAATCGAGGTTCGATAATTGTCACATCAAGGATGTTAAATGTTTCCATAATTATTAATTATTTATAGTGTTTATATAAGTGTTGTTAATTCAAAAGTAAGTTGAGCAATAGTATAATGAGTGACATCTGCTTATCCTTTCGTGATTTAATTCAAGGCATCAATCGTTGAATAGACCATCTTTTTTTATTCCAGTCGAGCTCATATTGGAGCCGATCATGCAATCGATCATTTCTTCCCTGCCAGAATTCAAACTTAGAAGGAATTAAAACATATCCTCCCCAATGTTTCGGTCGAGTTACTTTATGAGATTGAAAACTTTTAAGCGCTTTCTTAAATAAATTGTCAATTATTTTACGGCCTTTTACTGGTTCACTTTGGTCAGAAATGCATGCACCAACTTTGCTTTCAAATGGGCGCGATTCAAAATATTCATCTGAAATTTTATGTGGCAAAAACTCCAGTTTACCCTGTATTCTCACTTGTCTTTGTAATTCTTTCCAGAAAAAAAGTATGGAAGCGGTTGGATTTGTTTTGATATCATGTCCTTTTTTACTGTTGTAATTAGTGAAGAATGTTAGTCCACCATAACTTATATTTCTCAAAAGAACAACTCTTGAATCAGGCATTAAATTAACATCAACGGTAGATAATATCATTGCGTTTGCATAATCTTTATCCACTTCAAAAGCTTCATTCAGCCAATGATCCAATTGATCAAAAGGATTTTTTTTTATGGATTTTTCATTCAGAGACCCAAGTTTATAATTATTTCTGTTAATGGTTAAAACTGAATTTGTTGAAAGAGCTGCCATTTTATTTTGATTTATTTTCACAACAAAGTTATGCGCTCTGAAATCTTCAGACCCTGACGATAATCATGGTTTGTAAAAAAAAATATGATTTCAATCATTTATAATACCATTTGAATATTTAGTGATTTTTATCATTTTGATTCCTGACCACTGTCATAAAACATGCTGAGTAAAAACGAGAAATTTGTAGGAAACTCAATGAAATAGTGTTTAAATTATTAAAAGAGAGTTCCCTATGGATCTAATAAAGAAATACAATGTGGCTGGACCTCGTTATACAAGTTATCCCACAGTTCCTTTTTGGGATATGGTTCCACCAACAATCAAGGAATGGAAAAAATCGGTTAAAATGTCCTTTGATGAAACAAACGACACTCACGGAATTTCCATCTATATTCATTTGCCATTTTGTGAAAGCTTATGCACCTATTGTGGTTGCAATACGAGAATTACTGTTAATCATGCTGTTGAGGATGTATATATTGATGCTGTTTTAAATGAATGGAAATTATATTTAGAAGTATTAAAGAAAACACCCCGAATAAATGAAATTCATTTAGGAGGAGGAACGCCAACGTTTTTTTCATCTGTTAATCTCAAAAGACTGATTGAAGGGATATTATTAGAATCAATTGTTTGCAAGCAAGCTGTGTTCAGCTTTGAAGCTCATCCTAATAACACTACTCGAGAGCATTTACAAACATTATTCGATTTAGGATTTCGAAGGCTAAGTTTAGGAATTCAGGATTTTGATCCAAAGGTTCAAGCTATTGTCAATCGTATTCAAAGCTTTGAGAATGTTGAAAAAGTTACAAATGAGGCACGAAATATTGGATATACCTCTATTAATTATGATCTGATTTATGGATTGCCTTTGCAAACACTTCCAAGCGTTATGAATACGATCAATAAAGTTAATTTGCTTAAACCCGATCGAATAGCTTTTTATAGTTATGCACATGTACCTTGGATGAAGCCTGGTCAGCGAAAGTTCACAGAAAAGGATCTTCCGGTGGATGAAGAAAAAAGGAGCTTATATGAAATGGGCAAAATCATGTTTTTAAATAATGGGTATGTTGAAATTGGGATGGATCATTTTGCCTTAAAAAACGATTCGTTATATAAAGCAGTTGAAGAAGGTACGCTCCACAGAAATTTCATGGGGTACACTGATTCCTATACCAAATTAATGATTGGGCTTGGTGTTTCTTCTATTGGGGATACCTGGTATACCTTTGCGCAAAATGTTAAAGTTGTGGAAAAATATTATGAGCTGATTAACAAGCAGCAATTGCCAATCTTTAAAGGGCATATATTAAAAAATGAAGACCTGATTATAAGGAAACACATTTTAAACATCATGTGTAAATTTGAAACAAGCTGGCATCATGAAGAGCAACAATGTGAGTATGTGTATAGTGCTGTTGATCGACTTATAGAGATGGAAAAAGATAATTTAATCGAACTTTCACCTGGCCATTTAAAAGTAAAAAAGTCCGGGTACCCATTTGTAAGAAATATATGTATGGCCTTTGACGCAAAACTCTGGAGAAACGTTCCACAATCACAGCTCTTTAGTTCTGTTATATAAACTACTGCGAGGAGCAATATAGCGTTTAACATTTAAATGAAAACATATAAAATAGCTGATAGCTTTATTTGGAATCAATACATTTAATCTTAAAAATGTTATAACAAGAAAGATAAAGAAGGATTCCTTCATTTGGTGGATTCTTGGTTTGTTTCAAGGAGTATCATTCTATATAAATTATCTGTTTTATTATAAGCTTAAATTTCTTACCAGGAGAAATTCGATTCATGAAATCCATTTGGAATTCGTAAGTTATTGTAACCTTCGATGTCAGTTGTGTTCACTTGACCATGACAAACCAAAAATAAGGATGTCGCCATCATTATTAAAACATTTTTTTGATGATTTTCTTTCTGATAACCGTTTTAGAAATGTAACTACTATCCATCTTTATAATGCAGGAGAAGTTCTGCTTCATCCAGAGCTGGAAACAATGTTGGCAATAATTCGAGATTATAAAGATAAAGCAGCGTCTGCTAAAATCCCGTTCCCTGAAATAGGCTTACTCACCAATGCCACCATTTTAAATGAAAAGAATTCTAAAATTTTGATTAACGCGAATGTACTGAATCATATTCGCTTTAGCATGGATGGTGGAACAAGAGAAAAATTTGAAGAAATGAGAAGCAGGGCAACTGGGATGTGTTTGTAAAAAACATTGAAATGTTTTGCAACTTGAATAAACGGTCCGCTAAGCCAATAAAAACAGGTATAATTTCTTTGTTGGAATTCAAAAACAAGCTGACAACCGACTGGATGAGTGCTGAATTCATTAAACTGTTGAAAATGGTTGATGGTTACGAACTCAGATATGCGCACAATTGGGCAGGAGATCTTCAATTGGATGAAATGAAAAATAAGGTCACAAAAAAGACGTGGAAAGCAGGTTGCTCATTATTAATGCATCAATTGGTGCTTTTACCAAGCGGCGAAGTAACTGTTTGCTGTGCAGACCTTAACTCAAAAGGGGTTATTGGCAATATTCTGAAGGAGAAGTTGAGTTTAATATATAGTAACCCCAAGAGGTTGCAAATGCTCAAAATGTTTATAAATCGAGAAAAGGAAAAAAATAGATTTGTGCAAAGATTGTGAGACATTTTAATGGGACTTCTATTCCAGGATTGACCGAATATACTTGAAACTTCATAAACCTATAAAGGTTACTTAGATAGGAATAACCCCGACTAGTGGATAATTGCCTTTGGCACTTCAGTGACTACAAGCCCCTCCAGATAAACCCTAAACTCTTTCAGTTCCTCAGATATTAGATCCATATTTTTTTCTTTCAAGTGATGTGCGATGGATGGTAAAGTTCTCCAATAGTAATCGATCCCATCCAGCAAATTGCTTTTGAATTTTTGGAAGTATCTTATTTTGCTAATCGACATATCTTTGCAAGTGCTGACTTCTTTTTTTAAATAATCCACTTGAAGCCACACAAATTGGTTTTTCGGTAAACTCCGTATTGGAAGAAAGAAATTTTTTATAACAAGGGCTACCCGGTCTTCCTTTTTTTATTCGCAATTGCCGTTGAGATTCTGATGTAGAAGGTTTAAAATTATTAAAAGGAACTCCAAGCGGAGAAGCATCGCTCAAGTAATAATCGGACTTAGTAGCGTTCGATAGTTGACTTAATGTTTCTTCATCTACATTCGTAGCTTCCGGAACCAGTAAAAATGGGCTTCCCCATCCAGTTCGGTCAATTTTATAATAATTTAAAAGCAACTCATTCTCGCCAGCCGTTCCTATTCCCCCCTGTGCTGAAACTAAAAACCTGATATCTATAGAAGATGTTGTAATGCCCTTTTCTTTCCACACCTGATTACAACTATTTAAAAGTTCCTCTAGAAGTGTTCGGTTCTCTTTAAACTCTTCTAGGATCGGACCTAATAAAAATCCTTCTGTTGGAAAAGCATGCCCACCACAGTTTAACCCCGATTCTATTCGGAACTCGGAAACAAATAACCCTTTCTTAGCAAAGTATTTTCCTTGTATCATTGCGGACCTGAAATCACTTACCTTCAAAATTATTTTCTTTCTAATGCTTCCATTATGATCTGGAAAAAAGTCGTTAAATTTTTCAACATATGCATACAAACGAGGATTATAACCTGCTGAAAATACAATTGAAGAAACCAGATCACTCTTTGCATATCCTCTAAGTGCTGACATGGCATCGCAAAACTCAACCGGTAAAGGTTCACCAGTTTTTGAATAATTTTGCTTGTCCAACTTCGACATAATATTGACATCAATTGAACCTGCTGTAACAAAATTTCGCAATTGTTTTTGAATAGATCCTTTTGCTATCAGATCGTGTTGCTGAAGCATTTCTTTGTATAGGTATTTAACAGAAGATGTCTCAGGTAATAATTCAAAGTAGTTGCATAAATCATTTCCTTCGGTAAACGGAAGGTTTTGAATTTCTTTTATTTGTTCATTAACGATTATGTTAACTAAATTAAGATAGGCTGTAACTCGTTGGGCGCGGTGATCAGGATGATCGTTTGAAATGGGTGAATATTCCTTATTAGAACTCCGACAATGAAATTCTCTTACTTGTTCAATGAGTTCATCTTCAATAATTGAAATTACAGATGAAATTCCGAAACGAGCTACTTTAACTGGTGTATCAATCTATAACCTAAACCCATTACAGGAATATGGAAGGTGTGCAATTGTGGATTTTTCATAAAAAATGGGGCTTGGAGAAACGGAAATTTAAATTAACTCTTGTTCTGACAAAAGTAAGAGACATAGATGTTTGAAAAAATGACCTATATCATACTTCACTTATATAAGTCAAATAACAATAAATTTATTTTATGGAGTTTATCTCGGAGTTTGGTGGCTGGGATTTTTATTATTCAATAATATGATTGAAATTCCAGAAAACATTATTATTGCGGCGAGAAACAAATAAACGTTCATGTGTGATACACTGATTGTCATCAATGCAAGGCCCCCCTGCATCATTAAAAGAACTTCATTTATAAATATTCCAGAAACAAAAATAATTATTCCTGACATGACGGATTTTCGTATACTTATTAGTTCCTCAGAAACGATAAACCCTAAAATAAAAATGGTTATAATTCCCAGCAAGACCAGATGAATGTAACCTATAACGATTGGGCGGAATCCAAAAGCAAGATGACTAAGGGTTGGATGGGTAGAGCCTAATTGCAGTACTAACTTTATTGTCATTGAAAATGCAGAGAGGGATAATAGCCATTTAGCAGGCTTGGATAGATGATGGTTAATAGCCGAAAGATGAA
>DAORKB010000072.1:0-15192 GCA_035439365.1 Bacteroidia bacterium | reverse complement strand
ATATGAAAGTGGAGTTGGTGAATGATGGGCCGGTTACGCTTGTGGTTGATAGTAAGAATAAGGAATAGTTTTTCTTTCTTTTGCTGCCGCCAAAAGAAAGAAACAAAGAAAACCCACCACGAAAACCAACTCCAAATTTTTTTTTCACACAAGCAATCACACTATCTTGCCTGAAAAATTTGCAGTTCGCTCTTTTCGTGGACGTCAGCCGCACGCACTCCGATTAAAATTCAGTGCTTTGAACCTCTTGCAGAGATTGAATTAAGTGTACTGAAAAGCTATTCAAACCGCAACGCCTCAATCGGATCCAGCTCAGAAGCTTTAATGGCAGGGTAAATACCGGAAACAATTCCAACAATAAAGCAAAGTATAATACTCATTAAGATCCACAGCCAGGGAATGATAAAGCTGATCCCGAAAGCCATAGCTACCAGGTTTCCGATGATGATTCCCAGAATGGTACCCATCAGTCCACCCATTTGACAAATTACAAGGGCCTCTACTAAAAACTGACTACGAATTACTTCTTTGGTTGCACCGATTGCTTTGCGTATGCCAATTTCCCGGGTGCGTTCCGAAACGGATACCAGCATGATGTTCATCAAGCCAATTGCAGCACCAAATAAAGTAATAATTCCAATAAATGTGGCGCCTAGTGTAACACTGCTACTGCTCTCAATAAGCATGTTGGCAAGACTGTCGCTCTTTACGACTTCAAAATTATCTTTTGCTTTTACACTTAATTTTCGGATGATACGAAACGTGTTGGTTGCTTCACCCACTGCAATGTCCATTAATTGTGCATGGTTACAAACCACACTGATGCTAAAGCTCATATTGGGGCGGGAAAAATATTGTCTGACATTATTCAATGTAAGGATGGCAATTTTATCGCCACTAAAACCAATGCTATTGCCTTTGGATTTTAAAACACCAATTACTTTATACTTACCACTTCCAATGCTGATCATTTTATCAAGGGGGTCTTCATTATTCGTAAATAAAGCATCAACGATGTCTTTACCAATAATGGCAACTGCTTCACCATATTGAACTTCTTTGTTTGAAAAATTTCTGCCTTTTTCAAGTTCCATAGCTGAGGTGGACATATAATTTTCATCACTTCCCAACACGCGCATATTGGGGTTTGTTTTTTTTGATTGGTATTTCAACGTGGCATTGCCGGTGGCAAATGTAGAAACAGAAGTGGTTGCCGGGAAATTGTACTCCTTTTTAAAACGTTGTGCTTCGTTATAGGTGATGCTTCTGAAAGGTTTAGGGCCATGTCCGTTATCCCCAATTCGTAAGGTCATGTTACGATTACGGATGGTAAACGTGTTGGCGCCCATACTTGTGAAATTACTACTGATGCTGGATTGTAATGCATCGATAGAAGTAAGTGTGCCCACAAGCGAAGTAATACCAATAGCAATAATCAGAACTGTAAGTACGGTTCTTAATAATTGTGCACGAATGGCGCCAAGTGATAATTTTATATTTTCTTTTAAAAAAGACACGATTGTTTTTTAGGCTGCGATAAAAGTACTAACTAAATTTTATTCTTTTCTTTTTGTCTTGAAACAAAAAGAAACAAAAAATTCAAGACGCTTTAATGTTTCCCTGCGAGGAAGACAATCCCACGATCCTACGCGGCTAATGCGTCTTCCTCTCACCTGGCCGCACACGGCTGCCCCAATAAAGCGTCAAACCTCCCCGCGTTCAGCGCGATATTACAGTTCATCACAACTAATAAACAATAGGGTAAATTAGGAGAAATTAAAAAACACCTTTTTTATCGTCTGGAACCGAAATCCATATATCTTTAAACGTTTATTTAATGAATTGCGAATTAACCACAAGCTCTCATGTTACAACAAAAAGCAATTGCATTTTTTACAATGTTTCTCTTTATCGGAGCCATCACTTTTGCGCAAGCTCCCAAAAAAGGTGTTGCGAAAGAAACCAGTACCGGAAGCAGACCCAAAGGCTCTTTGTCAGCAGATATGGATTGTACAGTTAAAATCAACGGTGGGCCGAATTCAATAGCGGTAAAGGCGTATGTACCACTCATTGTTAACATAAAAACGGGTGACAATAAGTTGGAGGCCCTTTCAACCGATAAAAAGTCCAGTTTTAAAACATCCGTCAAAGGTGTACCGGGACAGACGACAATTGTTGAAATTTCATTTTTTGATGATAGCCGGTTTTTGGAGTATGTAAAACAGGGAAATATGCCGATGATAGAAACAGCAATTAAGAAAGATCCCGGTTTGATCAATAATAAAGATGGTTCTTTGGTGACCACTCCATTGGAAATAGCGATAGTAAACTCTCAACCCGATGTGGTGAAGTATTTTCTGGACAATGGTGCTAGTTTTACGACCCCTAAAAATATTTATCCCCTTCATAAATCGATTATGTTTGCATCCTCAGTAGCCTCAACAAAAAAGAAGAAGATGCCTGCCGATAGCATATTGGTTGATTTATTTTTGAGTAGAGGCTGTAATGTGAATGAAAAAGATGAGGCAGGGAACACGCCTTTGCATTGTGCGGCTCAATATGGCAAAGCCGAACTGGTGAAAAAACTGGTAGAAATAGGGGCTGATATAAATGCCAAAAACACATTTGACGATACGCCTTTGAAATTGGCTGAAAACAAAGGATATGTTACTATTATTGACTATTTAAAATCAAAAGGCGCCCTTGAAAAATAAGCGCCTTTTTTATTGTTCAAAATTTTGAGAATTGCTAAATTTGCGACGGAGGTTAAAATGATGATGAAAATTTATCACTTTAATTCCAATCTTAACTAACTAACCCTTTCGGATAAAACCGGAAACTAATTTATTAAACTATGGCTTTTGATATTGAGATGATTAAGGAACTTTACAGTAAGTTACCTGAAAAAGTAAACACTGCAAGAAAATTATTAGGACGGCCTTTAACGCTGACCGAGAAAGTTTTGTATGCACATTTACATGCAGATCAAAAAAGCGAAAATTTTCAACGTGGTAAATCATATGTTGATTTTGCACCGGATCGTGTTGCAATGCAAGATGCAACAGCTCAAATGGCACTTCTACAGTTTATGCAGGCAGGGCGACCAAAAGTTGCTGTTCCATCTACCGTTCACTGTGATCACTTGATCACTGCCAAAGTTGGAGCAAAAGATGACTTAGCAAAAGCAAATACAGAAAGTAAAGAAGTATTTGATTTCCTTTCTTCTGTATCAAACAAATATGGTATTGGTTTCTGGAAACCAGGTGCAGGTATTATTCACCAGGTTGTTTTAGAAAACTATGCATTCCCTGGCGGAATGATGATAGGAACAGATTCACACACGGTGAATGCCGGTGGTTTGGGAATGATTGCAATTGGTGTGGGTGGAGCAGATGCTTGTGATGTAATGGCAGGATTGGCATGGGAGCTTAAATTTCCAAAACTGATTGGTGTACGTTTAACCGGTAAATTAAGTGGTTGGGCAGCACCAAAAGATATTATTTTAAAAGTAGCTGGTATCTTAACCGTAAAAGGCGGTACAGGTGCCATTGTTGAATATTTTGGTGACGGTGCAAAAGCAATCAGCTGTACTGGTAAAGGTACGATTTGTAACATGGGAGCAGAGATTGGTGCAACCACTTCAACATTTGGATACGATGAATCGATGGAGCGTTATTTAAAAGCTACAGGACGTGCTGATGTTGCGGAGTATGCAAACAAAGTAAAAGAACATTTAACTGCAGACCCGGAAGTATATGCAAACCCTGAAAAATATTTCGATCAAATCATTGATATCAACCTTACTGAATTGGAACCACATGTAAACGGTCCATTCACTCCGGATTTAGCAACTCCTATTTCTAAGTTAAAAGAAGAATCGTTGAAAAACGGATGGCCGACAACTATCTCTGTTGGTTTATTAGGTTCATGTACCAACTCTTCGTATGAAGATATTTCACGTGCAGTGAGTTTGGCAAAACAAGTTTCTACAAAAAATTTAAAATCAAAAGCAGAATATTTAATCAATCCAGGTTCAGAGCAAATCCGTTTCACGATTCAGCGCGACGGTTTCCTGGATGTGTTTGATAAAATTGGAGCAAAAGTATTTACCAATGCCTGCGGTCCATGTATTGGTATGTGGGACAGAATGGGAGCTGAAAAGCAAGAAAAAAATACCATCATTCACTCGTTTAACAGAAACTTTGCAAAACGTGCCGATGGTAACCCAAATACCTATGCATTTGTTGCATCACCGGAAATTGTAACAGCAATGGCTATTGCAGGTGATTTAACATTCAACCCGTTAACCGATTATTTAACCAACGAAAAAGGGGAGAAAGTAAAATTGGATCCTCCAAGTGGTGATGAACTTCCGGTAAAAGGGTTTGCTGTGGATGATCCAGGTTATGTAGAACCTGCAAAAGATGGTAGCAAAGTACAAGTAAACGTGTCACCTTCATCTGATCGTTTACAATTATTAGCTCCTTTCACACCATGGGAAGGTGTTGATTTGAAAGGTTTGAAATTATTGATCAAAGCAAAAGGAAAATGTACAACAGACCATATTTCTATGGCAGGGCCATGGTTAAAATATCGTGGTCACCTGGATAACATTTCCAATAATATGTTGATTGGTGCTGTTAACTTCTTCAATGAAAAAACAGATTCGATTAAAAATCAATTAACTGGTAAATACGAAGGTGTACCTGTTGTTCAACGTCAATACAAAGCGAAAAATATAGGATCGATCGTGGTAGGTGATGAAAACTATGGTGAAGGGTCATCGCGTGAGCATGCTGCAATGGAGCCGCGTTTCCTTGGTGTTAGAGCAGTATTGGTAAAATCATTTGCTCGTATCCACGAAACAAACTTGAAAAAACAAGGTATGCTGGCATTGACTTTTGTTGACAAAGCAGATTATGATAAAATCAAAGAAGACGATGTGATTGATATTCTTGGTTTGATTGAGTTCACACCCAATACACCGCTTACAATTGTATTGAACCATGCAGATGGAACAAGAGAAGAGATCAGTGTAAATCATACCTACAATCAACAGCAAATCGAATGGTTTAAAGCTGGTGCTGCTTTAAATATTATTCGTGCGAATGTGAAGGCGTAATAAACTTAAGAGTGAGTGTGAGAGCGGGAGCGAACACACTCATTCTTATTTTTCCCTCAATACTCACTCTTACACTGACTCCTATTTTTCAACCCACACGAGAAAGTTCTTCATATGAAGGCATACAACCCTAAAGATTGGTTTACACTGATTTTTAATTTTCACAGAAGTGATAGTTTTCGCTTGTTGCTTCCTGGGAGTATAGGATTAGCCATATTGTCTTCTACATTTTGTTATTTCCACTTTGAGGAATACATCAAGTTACGCAGTACAATGGCGATGCATTCCTTGTTGGGGTTTGTTATTTCCTTGCTACTTGTTTTTAGAACGAATACCGCATATGATCGATGGTGGGAAGGTAGAAGGCTTTGGGGCGACCTGGTGAACAACAGCCGCAACCTGATGTTAAAAATTACAGCCTTTTTACCCGAAAAGGAAAAAGAGCGTAAAAAAATTTTTGCCATTTTGATTTCTAATTTTGCTTTTGCATTGAAGGAGCATTTGAGAGGTGGCTACAAAGAAGAGGAACTACATGAGTGTGCTTCTTTATCATTTAATGAGTTGCGAGCAGTTAAACATATTCCCAATCGAATCAGTTTGCAAATATATAAGGAAGCAGATCAACTGGTGAAAGAAGGTATTATTACAGAAGAGCGATTGTTGAGTATTTCAGATGAGCTGCGTTCATTTACGAATATTACCGGAGCTTGTGAGCGGATACGAAAAACGCCTATCCCGTATTCCTATAGTGCCTTTATCAAGCGCATAATTTTTATATATATTGTTACACTCCCGCTTGGTTTAATTGCCGATTTAAAATGGGCCACTGTTCCTATTGTGCTCTTTGTTTTTTATGCTTTTGCAGGACTTGAGTTATTGGCTGAAGAAATTGAAGATCCTTTTGGGTTGGAAAGAAATGATTTGCCAACAGAAGAACTGGCAACCACTATTAAAAAAAATGTGAATGACATTGCGGGTCAACATTAAAGCCTCAGCCTTCGCTGAAGCTACGGCCGACACTGTCTTAAAGTGATATCAATCCTTCAATTCCATTCATCTCCTTGTATTTGTCTATAATTGTTTCAGCGCTTAGCATGACTTCTTTAACCGTAATACTAATGTATTTACCGTTGCTGCTTTGACTTTGAGTAATAACGGCTTCGTCAGAAAATTTTGATTCAACAAGTGCAATTTTTCTATTATCAGCAGGAACAATAAATTTGAACATATACAGCATGGGCCAGCTATCATGTAAATTCAATTGTTCTCTTAGCTTATCAAATTGTTTATCGTCTACCATGTTACAAAGGTAAGTTTTTGTTTCTTATTTTTGCAGGCAAATAAATCGTATGGAAACATTTAAAATAAAAGGAGAATTTATTCAGCTGAATCAATTGATCAAGGCTATGGGGTGGGTAGATAACGGAGCTGCCGCAAATGAACTGATTGATAAAGGGCAGATAAAAGTGAATGGAGCAATTGAGCACAGGAAACGAAATAAATTACTTGTGGGTGATAAAATAAATTTTGGTAAGAAAGAAGTTACTATTGAATAACAAATTGAAAAAATAGCAAAGGTGTGCGCTGTGTCAGCTCACGCGCTGTTCTCGACTCCGCTCCTTGACACCAATCGCACGCAGTATCATAATTTTAAAGCAATTACTTATTTTTACCCGTGATAAACACGAGAGGCAGTAATCAACCCTTCTTCATTTATTTCTAAAATCTCGGCAACCAACATATCCTCTTCACCAGGTACTTGTCTCACATATTCCATAAAAACCTTGTCTTTATCTGCGGTTAGTGTTGTTACTTCATAATGCAAGTTTGGTAGGCGTTTAAAAGCATCTGCCCACCATGCCCGCAATTGACTTTTCCCTTGAACAAGGCCATTGGTCTCGGGTTGACGGATTTTTAGTTTGGGGCTGTAATGCCTGGCTTGTTCGTCATATAATTTTAATAATTTCTCCAGATCATGTTCATTAAAGGCTTCGAACCATTTTTGAGCAATTGCGGTTATTTGCTGAGGTGTCATTGACATAAATTTGCTCAAAAATAGTTGAAAAACTGTAGATAAAAATGTATTTATCTTAAAAGTTAAGCCATTTGAATTGCCTATTTTTACGGTTCTCGACTTCACTCGAACTGACATAAGATCGATTGTCAGTTCGAGTGAAGTCGAGAACAAACAAAAAATAGATTATGACATTAAAAAATGATTTGATCCTGAGAGCAGCAAGAGGCGAAAAAACAGAACGTACACCCGTATGGATGATGCGTCAGGCTGGGCGTGTATTACCAGAATACAGGGACGTGCGCTCCAAAATGGGAGGGTTTAAAGAGCTTGTGGAAACACCTGAATTTGCATGTGAAGTAACGATTCAACCGGTAGATATTTTGGGGGTGGATGCAGCGATTATTTTTTCAGATATTCTTGTTATTCCCGAAGCGATGGGGTTGCCTTATCAAATGATAGAAGCGAAGGGTCCCTGGTTTGAAAAAACGGTTTCGTCATTAAAAGATATTGAACAATTAAAAGTTGCACAAGGCGGAGATTTGCAATATGTGCTGGATGCCATTAAACTTACAAAGAAAGAGTTAAACGGACGGGTGCCTTTGATTGGATTTGCTGGTGCTCCGTGGACCATCTTTGCTTATATGATTGAAGGTAGTGGAAGCAAAACATTTTCCAAAGCCAAAAAATTTTTATACACACAACCAACGGAAGCACATGCCTTGCTTCAAAAGATTACAACAAGCACCATTAATTATTTAAAAGCGCAAGTTGTGGCTGGCGCCGACATGCTTCAATTGTTTGATAGTTGGGCAGGCGTTTTATCACCGGAACAATACACGGAGTTTTCATTAAAATATATTGCTCAAATATGTGATGCAGTGAAAGAAGTGCCATTCACCGTATTTGCAAAGGATGCATTTTTCGCACGCAAACAGATGGGGCAATTAAACTGCAATACAATCGGATTGGATTGGACCATGGATGCTGCTGAATCAAGAGCATTGATCGGTCCAAACAAAACATTGCAAGGCAATATGGATCCCTGTTTACTCTATGCCGATTATGCAACAATAAAAAAAGAAACGGAGAAAATGTTGAGAGCATTTGGACCAACACGTCACATTGCGAATCTGGGACATGGATTATATCCGGATCTTCAGAAGGATCATGTAAAATGTTTTGTGGATACAATCAAAGAATTTAGATTTTGATAGTAAATCAAGAATTTTAAATCAAAAAAAGGATAAAGTGTGTCCGTTCGAGCGGAGTCGAGAACATTACTGATTGTTTTATAAAATCATTTTTGAATGAGCTTAACGAAAATCAATAAAAAAGTAATTAATGCCTGGGCCACTTATGACCTTGCAAACTCGGTGTATAACCTGGTTATTACAGCAACGTTATTTCCTATTTATTACAAAGCGGTAACTACCACAAAAGAGAATGTTGGCAGAGAAAACATTGTTTCCTTTTTGGGTTTTCAAATTAAAAATACAACGTTGTATGATTTTGCAATTGCTTTTGCATTTTTAGTTGTAGCTTTCTTGTCACCTTTATTATCTGGTATAGCCGATTATGGCGGAAGCAAAAAAAGATTTTTAAAATTTTTTTGTTACCTGGGAGCAGCATCTTGTGCCTCGATGTATTTTTTTGGGAGAGGTGAGTTGTATTTTGGAATTACCTTGGCTGTACTGGCTTGTATTGGTTTTGCAGGAAGTCTGGTTTTTTATAATTCGTATTTGCCCGAGATCGCACCACCGCGTTTGCAGGACAGAGTGAGTGCGAAAGGTTTTGCAATGGGATATGTAGGAAGTTCGGTATTGCTAATCATTAATTTGGTTATGGTTTTAAAACCAGAATTGTTTGGTTGGATAGATGAGAAAACCGGAAAGGGAGATCCGCTTTACGCTATGCGTATTGCTTTTGTGTTGGTGGGTTTATGGTGGGTCGGTTTCGCACAAATTACATTTTACCATTTACCAAAAGTGGATAAAGACAAAAACAAACAACGAAAATTGCAAGGACATTACTTAACGCATGGTTTTAATGAATTAAAAAAAGTATGGTACGAATTTAAAGATCAGAAACAGTTAACTCGTTTTTTACCTGCATTTTTTATTTACAGTATGGGTGTTCAAACAGTGATGTTGGTAGCAACACATTTTGGGTCGGATGAAATTCATATGGAATCAGGTCAGTTGATCACCACTATTTTGATTATTCAGTTTGTGGCCATGGCCGGTTCGTATTTGTTTTCTTTTTTATCCCGTAAGAATGGCAATATCAATACGCTCAAAGTAGCCACATTTATATGGGCAGGGATTTGTATTGGGACATACTTTTTTGTTTATACACCAACACATTTTTATGTAGTAGCCGGGTTAGTAGGTTTGGTGATGGGAGGAACACAATCGTTATCCCGTTCAACCTATTCAAAAATGTTACCGGTAACGGAAGATAATACTTCCTATTTCAGCTTTTATGATGTGTGTGAGAAATTAAGTATTGTTGCGGGTATGGCAACTTTTGGTATTATCAATGAATTAAGCAATACCATGCGTACCCCTATCGTTGCATTGATCTCCTTTTTTGTGATTGGATTTTTCATGCTAATGCGTTTAAAAGAAGTAAAATAGTTAAATTAGATTCAGAATTAATTGTTGACGAATGATTGTAGATATATTTATTCCTTGTTTCATTGATCAGATTTATCCGGAAACGGCTTCTAACATGGTTAAGATTTTAGAGAAGGTGGGTTGTGGTGTAAACTATAATCCGGAGCAAACCTGCTGTGGGCAGCCTGCATTTAATGCCGGTTATTGGGATGATTGCAAGGAAGTGGGCGAAAAATTTATTCGTGAATTTCAGAACGATCGTTATATCGTTTCTCCATCTGCATCGTGTGTTGGGATGGTAAAAAATTATTATCCTGAAATGTTTCACAATTCTGTATTGCATAATGAATACAAACAAATTCAAAAAAACATTTTTGAATTTTCAGATTTCATGGTAAACGTTTTAAAGATTACAGATATCGGTGCTACCTTAAAGGGAGTGGCGACCTATCATGATTCCTGTGCGGCATTGCGTGAGTATGGAATAAAACGCGAGCCTCGTGTATTACTCGAAAAAGTAAAGGGCCTGGAAATGCGTGAAATGAAAGAGACAGATACCTGCTGTGGTTTTGGTGGTAGTTTTTCAGTGAAGTTTGAACCCATTGCTGTTGGTATGGGCGAAAAGAAAATAATAAATGCAGAAGAGGTAGGTGCTGAATATATGATTTCTACAGATGTTTCCTGCCTAATGCACATGGAGGGTTATGTAAAGAATGCGAAGAAGAATATCAAAATGATGCATTTGTGTGATGTGCTGGCAAGTGGTTGGGATTGAATTTTTCTCAATACGCACGCTCACACTCAATTTTTTTTTAAGTTATTTTTCCTTCAACCGATTAAACCGATTATACATCTCCTTATCAAAGTATCCCACTGATACTATATTTTTTACATTGAGGATGATGTCTATTTTTAATTCTTCAATGTCGGTAATTTTCCCTTCCCGTATGTATTCTGAATAAACAGATAAATATTGAGAAGTAAAAACCAACTCAAGCTCTTCATTGCGATACCCACTGATAGCAGGGATGATGCGGATGTAATTGGAAATAGATGGGATGGGTAATTGTTTGACCCAGCCAATGTAAAATTTGTTGTTGTCTAACGTAAATTGCATTAAAACACCTTCCGTGAAAGAAGATTCAAGCATTCGTTCAAACTCATTTCCAACACTTTGAATTGCTTGTCTCACGAACTTTTCAGAATGCTTTGGAATAAAGAAATTAGCTGTTTCGGTGAATACCATGGAGAATATCAATGTAAAAATTGCAGTTCCTATATAGGGAACCTGCATGGGAACAAACTTATATAATGTTGCGATTAAAGAAGGAAAAGTGAATTCGGCAACAGCCCTAATCACATAAGTAATAATCGTAATGATTACACTTAACAGAACTGTTTCAAAAATTAATCGTTGTGTATCGAGACGTTGTTGTTTGAATTTGAAAAAATGAGAGCGGGTCAATAGATAGTAACCAGCTATGAGTGGCAGTATTAAAAAATTCCAAGGCATCAGGCTGCTCGATCTCCTTTTTTGCGGGCATTGATTTGTCGGATAATATCAGAATCCAGCAGCTCATTAATTATTTGTTGAATTTTTGCTTGTTTAAAAAAATCAACCGTTTCGATATATAATCTCCCTTCTCGCGTTGAGTGTATAATATTATCTTTGTTTTCAGAATCCATGGTAGAAATAAAATTATAATCAAAGTTATAGAATTAAATCAGAAATAACAAAAAGCAGGGAAGAAGATCCGTGAAATGTAAATGATTTAACCTTTTTATATAATGGAACATCAAAACTCTTCGCTTGTTAAACCCGTTACCAGGGCTATTCTTTTATCCGGATTTATTGTTGGAACACTGGATACCCTAGCTGCTATTATTGACTTTGGTTTGCCCTTAAGTTTTTTAGCAGCTAAATTTACGAAACGCGCTTCTTCATAACTTCAAATTGAGCCAGTTTCTGGCATTTCGAAAAAACTTCTGCCACAATATTTTTAAGAGCAGTAGGAGTCATTGGTTTGGAATAAAAACCATCGGCCCCATATGCAATTGATTTAATTTTATCGTACTCAAACTCACTCGTTGTTAATACAAAAACAGGTATTGATTTTAAATGAACGTTTATTTTCATGGATCTTAAAACTTCATATCCGTCCATGAGTGGCATATTCAAATCAAGAAAAATTAAATCAGGGTATGAAAAATCATGTGCTGTTTTTGTTTCTAGAACATTCATTAGTTCCGATCCGTCTGAAACACATAGTACATTAGCTTTTGGATTTACTTCCTGAATAGCGGTTTTTAGAAATTCCTGATCGTCGATGTCATCATCGGCAATAATAATTGTAAAGCAATCATTCATAGTATTAAAATTGAAAGTTGTAGTGTTGATGGGTAATTAATTCCTCGTCCCACCCATTTGCGCTGGATTATTTCAATAATAACACCATGATTTTTGTTTTTTGAAAATTTGGTGGAGATTGTTGGATCGTTCGTTTAACGATAAAAAACGAATGCCTTTTTAGAGATTATTATTAAAATGGCGGGAAAAATAATAATGAATCTCTAAAAGGCAATGCGTTTTTATATGAACAGGTTACCAATTTTTTCGGGCAGAAACAGCGGTTGCTGTAAAGTCTGAGAAAACACCATCTGCTCCTAAACCAAAAAAGTCTTTGTATTCAGCTTCCGGATCGTCTTTGTAATCGGATAACAGCCGATAAGCCTCATTTCTAAATGTATATACATGTACCATTAGTTTTCGTTCATGTGCCCGTTTGATTAAATCTGTTGCAGGTAATTTTTTAAAATCGCGGTTATCAACTTTCCCATCTCCGTTTATATCATCAGGCGATTGGTCATTGTTGGCATCCGTAAAAATATAGGGGATGAGGTAAGGTTTCCACGGACCAATACCATCTGCATATGTTTTAATAAAATCAAGACCTGCATTTGTTACCAAATCATTGTATGTACGTGCATCTCCATTAACAACAAAATCATAAGGTTGGCCATTGGGTGCTGTCATGTCGAGTGTACCCTCTTTCTTCACATCATAAGCATCGAGTAATTGAATAAGCTTTACGGATGATTTTGAATTGATGTATTGTAAATTGGACACTTCAAAAGACTGAACAAAAACAGGTGAGTTGTATGTGTTCCAGCCGGCCTTATCCAATGCTTTTAATAGTTTATCAGTGATTGGTAATTTTAAATTTTCGTGAAAAGTAGGGTGTTTTGTTTCCGGATAAATTCCAATAGGATGTCCTTTTGATTTTGTTTGTTGTTTAACCAAAGCAATTACTTCCTCAAATGTAGGGATTTCGTACAAGCCATTGTATTGTTGATCTCTGTCAGCTAACGGTTGTTTAGCTTTTAATTGTTTAATTTCGGCAAGTGTAAAATCACAGGCAAACCAATCTGTTGTTACAACACCATCCAATGTTTTTGTTGTTTTCTTTGAAGCAAACTGGGGAAGATCAGCAACGTTGGTTGTACCGGAAAGCATCGGTTCATGACGTGCAATAAGTACACAATCTTTTGTTAACACCAAATCGGGTTCGATAAAGTTTGCTCCTTTTTCAATTGCTAATTTATATCCTTGTAAGGTATGATCAGGCAGTAAACCCGGATAACCGCGGTGTCCAATCACCAAAGGCATTTTTTTATTTAAAGTTGGATAACAGACATCATCATACTCCTTGTTACAGAAATTAAAAAACAAGGAAAGATATACGGCAGTAAAAATTATTTTTCCCATAAGTTTAAGTATAAAGTTTACGGACACAAACATCTCTATGAAAGTTTAAATGAATATGATTGCAGGGTTAATAAATAGAGATAGTTTATAGTACGAGTTAAATTAAACTAGTTTTGTTTTAAACCTGACAGGTTTCATTTTATTCGTTTCCTTATCCCGATAGATATCGGGACTGTCAGGTTATGTGTATCTTTGCTTCAAACATTCTGCACATGACCCAATTCTCCGAATCATACTGGACCGAACTTTACAAAAAAAATGAAGCAGCCTGGGATGCTGGCTCTATAACGACTCCATTGAAAACATATGTTGATCAATTGAAGGATAAAAACATAAAAATTTTAATACCCGGTGCAGGGAACGGACATGAGGCAGAGTATCTTTTTGCAAATGGTTTTAAGAATGTTTTTGTATTGGATATTTCGAATGCGCCTATTGAGAACATCAAAAAAAGACTTCCTGCATTTCCTCCCAATCAATTGATAACAGGGGATTTTTTTAAGCACGAAGAAACATATGATTTAATCATCGAACAAACTTTTTTTTGTGCATTGGATAGAGACCTGCAAAAGAAATATGCGGCTCAAATGCAGAGTTTGCTTAAGACCGGTGGCAGGCTTGCTGGCGTGTTGTTCATCGACCCACTCGATAATACGATACCTCCGTTTGCATTGCCCAAGCAGGACTACATTCATTTATTTCAGCCCTATTTTAAGATACGAACACTGGAACCCTGCTACAATTCAATAAAACCAAGGCAAGGGAGGGAACTTTTTATGATCCTTGAAAAACCGTAAATGTGTAATTTTAAGCAACATAAAGAATATTTTACTATCTTTATGCAAATGCGATTATTACTCACATATATTGTGGCGATGATGTTTGTCGGAGGGTATGCGCAAACTTCCCCTTCCCAAGAGCCTGTAGCATATACGTCGGCAACTTCAAAAGTTGCGGAAAAGAAAACTACCGCTCAAAAGAAGATACCTTCAAAAAGAACGTCAACTGCGAAAAGTGCCACTTCCATTTCAACAAAAAATAATCACAAAGGAAATACGGAAATAAAAAGCAACAAGCCGTGCATGGGAGAGTTTTATGCAAGCTGCTCCTTAAAGCCAGACTCGGCACTTAATCCCTATTTGTATTACCAGGTGTATGACTGGCTCGGAACCCGTTATAAATATTCAGGTAATTCAAAAAAAGGAATAGACTGCTCAGGTTTTGTAAGCGAGATGTATAGAAATACGTATTGTATCCATTTAAATGGTAGTTCCGGGAGTATTTTTACACAAGTAACACCAGTTGAAAAGGTTGAGTTAAGAGAAGGTGATATTTTGTTTTTTAAAATCAGAAAAAAACAAATTTCACATGTGGGAGTATATTTAGGAAATAATAAATTTGCACATGCATCTGTTCATTCAGGCGTAATTGTAAGTGACCTGGATGAAGCTTACTACAAAAAATATTTTTATAAAGGAGGGCGACTTCTTTCTGAATAATAAGAACCAACAACGCATTATGGTGGCAACGCAAACATTGATATTAACGAGTAAGCAAATACAGCAAAAAATTAATCGTATTGCTTATGAAATTTATGAAAACAATTATGATGAGAAAGAAATCATCATTGCAGGGATTGCTGATAATGGCTATTTTCTGGCCAAACGTATTG
>DAORKB010000071.1:0-15236 GCA_035439365.1 Bacteroidia bacterium | reverse complement strand
TTACATAGTTTAACTGGTTGCGCAACAATTTTTGATTTGCATCACGCGTGTATTTGTAACTCAAATCATCAATCAATGTTGTTTGCGCATACCGTGTCTGGTTTAAAATATTTCCATTGCCATCGTATGTAAATGTGTTCCGGTAATAGTTTGCAGGTACACCACCCGTGGTTTCCCACTCATTGTTGGTTGTATTCAGGTTGGTATAGGCATTCGCATTTTTAATACGGTTTAACTGATCGTATTTATACGCCATCCCCTGCGGCTGAAGCGTAGGTTGTTCATTGGCAGCGCTTGTATATAATTTTGGTTGCGCCATGTTGGTAACCATGGCACTGATGTTTCCATTGTACAAATCGTTGCGTGCGTTGAACAGGTAGCTGTTTGTTCTGCCTGCTTCAAAACGGTTCGCTACACTGCTCCATTTTGTTGCTTCAATGGCTGCATAATCACCGGCAAAATAATTCAATGAATAGCTGAACGCATCCCGTCCTACTTTTGCATTCGTAGGAGATGCCGCTAAACCATCATTACCCATATCTTTTGATGGATTCAACACATCGGAATTCACACCTTTCAGCCAGCCTTGTAAGGTATAGGCATAATCGGTTCCGCATCTATGAACAAACAAAAAAGGCAACCCTTTCGGATTGCCTTCTTCTTATCAAATGTATTCTTTATTATTCAGGTACTACTTCAAAATTAACAGCAGCAATAACATCTTTATGTAAACGCACTTGAGCAGTATATGTTCCAAGTGTTTTTACTCCGTCTTCACTTAAGGTGATGTTTTTTCTGTCAACTTCGTAACCTAATTTTTTAATTGCATCAGCCAATTGAACAGAAGTAACAGAACCGAAAATTTTTCCGGTTTCGCCAGCTTTTGCACCAACTTTTACAATCATATCTTTTAATTTTTCAGCTGTTTTTTCAGCAGCTGTTTTCAATTTTTGTTCTTTAAAAGCGCGTTGTTTCACAGTTTCTGTCAACTGTTTTTTTGTAGAAACAGTTGCAACATCTGCTAATCCTTTCGGGATAAGGAAATTTCTTCCGTAACCAGGCTTTACATTTACTACGTCATCCTTGTATCCAAGGTTTTTAACGTCTTGTTTTAATATTACTTCCATTTCGTAAATTATTTTAACATGTCAGCAACGTATGGTAATAAAGCTAAGTGACGAGCACGTTTAACAGCTTTAGAAACTTTGCGTTGGTATTTAACTGAAGTACCGGTTAAGCGACGAGGTAAAATTTTACCTTGCTCATTCACAAACTTTAATAAAAAGCTTGGGTCTTTGTAATCGATGTATTTAATTCCACTTTTTTTGAAGCGGCAGTATTTCTTTTTCTTCACATCCACTGTGGGAGGTGTAAGATATCTTATTTCTGAATTATCAGCCATTGTTCTTGTTGTTTTAAGTTAACTACTAATTAAGCTGTTGGAGCAGCTTTCACTTTGTTTCTGCGTTTTACACTGTAAGCAATTGCATGTTTGTCAAGCGCAACAGTTAAAAAGCGCAATAAGCGTTCATCACGTTTGTAAGCAATTTCCAATTCTGCAATAAATGATGCAGGTCCTTGGAACTCGATCAAGTGATAAAAACCAGTTGTTTTCTTTTGGATAGGGTATTGTAATTTACGAAGGCCCCAGGCATCTTCGGTTACAATCTTACATCCATTGTCTGCAAGCAATTTCTTGTACTTGCTTACCGTCTCCTTTGCCTGTTCATCAGACAAAACGGGAGTCATAATGAAGACGGTTTCATAATGTTTTAGCATTGTTTTGGATTTAATTGTTAATAAAATTGTTTATTCCTTTTATTCAAAAGGGATGCAAAGATAGGAAATTTTATAAATCTGACAAATTTAGATGTAAGATAATAGATATAAGATTTGAGCTGTTACGGGTTAAATGTTAGAAGCGAAAGTTGTCTGCTTTAAATAACCGACTTTCCTGCTTTCCGTTGCAAGTTTGTCTTCGCTATCGCTCCGCCAAAGCTTTCCACTGCAATCAGGGCTAGGAATACAGGGAGTCACCCAGATTATTTATTCATATACAATATGTGTACGACCCCTCCGGGGTCGCGTAAACAACTATGTGTCCTATGTGTGCCTATGTGGCTAAACATAAATTTTATCAACCAAAACCCGAGTTGTTAACATTCCTATGGATTTTTTGGTTTAATGTTTATTTTTGTGAAAAGCTATGGAAAACTTCATTGTATCAGCCCGTAAGTACCGTCCAGCAACGTTTAACACGGTTGTTGGACAGTCGCACATTACCAATACACTTAAAAATGCCATTAAAACAGGGCATTTAGCTCAAGCTTTCCTTTTTTGCGGACCACGTGGTGTGGGTAAAACAACCTGTGCACGTATTTTGGCCAAAACCATCAACTGCACCAACCGTACTGCTGATACCGAGGCTTGTGACCAGTGTGAATCCTGCTTATCCTTTAACAGTGGTGCCTCTTTAAATGTGTCCGAACTGGATGCCGCTTCCAACAACTCTGTGGATGATATCCGTAACCTGGTTGATCAGGTACGCTACGCACCTCAACTGGGAACACATAAAGTGTATATCATCGACGAGGTTCATATGCTATCTACCAGCGCATTCAATGCCTTTTTAAAAACACTGGAAGAACCACCCCGCCACGCTATATTTATATTGGCAACTACCGAAAAGCATAAGATTATTCCTACTATTCTATCGCGTTGCCAGATATTCGATTTTAACCGCATCCAAATTGAAGATATCGCCAATCACCTCGCATATATCGCCAATAATGAGCACATCAGTGCCGAAACAGATGCTTTACATATTATTGCTCAAAAAGCTGATGGCGCCCTTCGGGATGCCTGCTCCATTTTTGATCAGATTGTAAGCTTTGCCGGCAATACCATTACCTATAAAGCTGTAATTGATAACCTCAATATTCTGGATTACGACTACTATTTTAAGGTAACCGATGCTTTATTAAGTCAAAACATATCCGGATCCCTTCTGTTATTCAATGAAATATTGAATAATGGGTTCGACGGACATAATTTTGTAGCCGGTATGGGGGATCATTTCCGCAACCTGCTGGTGAGTAAAGATGCTGAAACGCTTCAACTACTGGAGGTAGGTAAAAATATTAAGGAAAAATACAAGCAACAATCCAACAGTTGTTCATTGCCTTTTTTAATAAAGGGGCTTACGCTGCTCAACAAAGCCGATGTGCAATACAAGGCAAGTAAAAACCAACGTTTGCAGGTAGAGCTGGCCCTTATGCAATTGTGCTCAATCAATGCTTCTGCTACAGCAGAGGCCGAAAAAAAAAATTACAGCACTGAACCAATAGCGCCGCCTAAGGCTGCTGCAACACCCGTTAATACTGCAACAAGTACCGGACCTCCAGCGCAGGTAGCAGCTGCGCCTGCAACAAATGCACCGGTGCCAACACCAAATCCAACTGTTAGCCAAACCCAACAACAAAACCCGGTTATTGCTCCTGCAACCGAACAGGCTCCAACCATCGCAAAAAAACCGATTATCAAATCGTCAACTCCATCCATCAATCAGCACTTAAATACAGCTGACAAAAAGGTGGAGACATCGGAAGAAAAGAAGCAAGATCCCGCTAACTCTTCCGGGCAGCCCTATCAGGACTTTACATTGGATGCGCTGCACGCTGCATGGGAAAAATACGCCAATGAATTAAAAGTAAAAGGAAAATCAAACCTCGGAATTGCTTTATTGAGTAAGCGCCCAAGTCTTCTGGATAAAACAAACATTGAGTTTGTGATTAACAATAAGGCCCTGGAAGAGGCCATTAACGAAGATAAAATGAATTTCCTGGGTTTCCTTCGAAAAGAGCTTCAAAACTACCACTTACAGCTTAATTTGCAATTATCCGTAAACGAAGACAAAACCAACCTCTATACTGCCCACGACCGCTACAATCGCCTGGTAGAGAAGAATCCCATGATTAAGAAGTTCCGTCAAACCTTTGATCTGGACATCGAATTCTAATTTTGGTCAACAAAAGAAACAACGCAATCCATCAAGATTAGCACAGGAGGGATATACACACTTTATTTTACCGATGCGAATGGCTGTAAATCCTATAAAGACAGCATACGCATCGAATTGGTTCAACCTCCGAAATTGAATACAAAATTCAGCATTGATACAATAAACTGTAATGCTACATTAGGAGGAATTCATGGGCTTACAATAAGTGGTGGCACAAACCCATATACATACGCCTGGTTTGATCAAATAAATCCGGGTACACCCGTAAGCACAAACCTCAATTTAACTGACGTACCAACTGGAAAATACATGCTTATTGTAACAGATAAAAATGGTTGTCAGGATCGGCTAACCAATGTAATGGTGCCGACCAAAGGTAGCCTTGTCGCACATTTATCTGCCGATCCCAATATCGGTGTGGCACCACTTCATGTGATAGCTACCACCACCACTACCGGAACCAATTACCCACAGGGATATGTATGGTACCTGGATGGTCAGGAATTAGGAAAGACCGATAGTAAAACAAATACATTTCCATTTAATAATATTCCATTTGGAAATCATGTGATACAAGTTACTGTTACAGATAGCAATAAATGCAAGAGTGTTGATTATATAACGATAGCGGTTTTGACCGATGTAAAAATTACCGATGTAAATATTTTTACACCAAACGATGATGGACACAATGATATTTTACTATTTCCATCAGAAGGTTTGCAAAGTTTACAAGGAACAATTTATGATCGTTGGGGATTGCAACTATTTGAATGGTCGGATGCTGAAAAAGGTTGGGATGGAAATAATCAATCAGGCAATGCTGTTCCCGAAGGCACCTATTACTACATCCTACGCACAACAGATGTATTTGGTGGTTCCCGTGTAAAAGCAGGATTCGTAGAATTGATTAGAAAATAGATGTGAGATATTGAATCGAAGGAAAACCTGTTGGGTTTAAAGAAATTAAAGGAGAAGCAGGTTTGAATTAATAATACAGTTATTAAGTAGTCAACCCGACAGGTTTAAAATAGCCAACTAAATTAAAGCTATACCTAATAAACCTGTCGGGTTGGCTATTTATTAAGCCCATCACTTAAAGAAACGAATTACATATTCGTTTACTTAAACCCAACAGGTTGCCAAAATAAAAAGCGCCAAAGATTTTTTTAAACCTTTGGCGCTAAATAATACTCTACTTCTCAGATCTCACATCTGATTATGCATCAATATTCGCATATTTCGCGTTCTTTTCAATAAACTCTCTGCGTGGTGGTACTTCATCCCCCATTAGCATAGAGAAGATACGATCTGCTTCAGCAGCACTTTCAATCGTTACCATGCGTAATGTTCTGAACTCAGGATTCAATGTCGTTTGCCATAATTGCTCAGCATTCATCTCACCCAAACCTTTATAACGTTGTACGTTCACACTGGATTCTTTGCCTTCTCCACCAATTTCTCTGATGGCATTGATGCGTTCTTCTTCGTTCCATGCATAACGTTGATTATTTCCTTTTTTAACAAGATACAATGGAGGTGTAGCAATAAAGATATGTCCACGCTCTACCAACTCTTTCATATGGCGGAAAAAGAATGTTAAAATCAAGGTGGTTATGTGGCTACCGTCTACATCGGCATCACACATGATCACAATTTTATGATATCTTAATTTTTCAATGTTTAATGCACGCTCATCTTCCGATGTTCCTCTGAAAACTCCAAGTGCAGTAAAAATATTTTTAATCTCTTCGTTATCATAAATTTTATATTCCATTGCTTTCTCCACATTCAGGATTTTACCACGCAATGGCAAGATCGCCTGAAAAGCTCTATTACGGCCTTGTTTAGCGGTACCGCCTGCGGAGTCACCCTCAACCAGGAATAATTCACAAGCTTCCGGATCATTGTTCGAGCAGTCGGATAATTTACCCGGTAAACCAGATCCTGTCAGTACATTTTTACGTTGTACCATTTCACGTGCCTTACGAGCTGCGTGACGAGCGGTTGCTGCCAGAATCACTTTATCTACAATTGCACGTGCATGTTTTGGATTTTCTTCCAAATAATTACTGAGCATTTCACTCACAGCAATATCAACAGCACCCATTACTTCGTTATTCCCTAATTTTGTTTTTGTTTGCCCTTCAAACTGCGGCTCCTGAACTTTTACAGAGATAACAGCCGTTAATCCTTCACGAAAATCATCACCATTGATCTCTACTTTTACTTTAGAAAGTAAACCTGATTTTTCTGCATACGATTTTAACGTACGCGTTAAACCTCTTCTAAAACCAGCCAAATGCGTACCTCCTTCGTGTGTATTGATGTTGTTTACATACGTATGTAAATTTTCTGAGTACGAGGTGTTATACATCATCGCCACTTCAACCGGAATTCCATTTTTTTCTCCTTCCATGTAAATCACGGAGTTAATCAATGGTTCACGCGTAGCATCCAAGTATTGAACAAATTCTTTCAACCCACCTTCAGAGAAAAATGTTTCTGAAAGTACTTTTCCTTCTGCGTCCTTCTCACGCATATCACTCAATGTGATATAGATACCTTTATTTAAATAAGCCAGCTCACGTAAACGAGCTGAAATAATATCGTAATGATAAACAGTTTGTGTAAAAATAGAACCATCCGGCTGGAAGGTTACAATAGTGCCGCGATAATCAGTATTACCAACCTCTTTAACAGGATACAAGGGTTTTCCAATGTTATACTCCTGAATAAATTCTTTTCCGTTAC
The DNA here is from genome assembly GCA_035439365.1 of Bacteroidia bacterium. Lineage (GTDB taxonomy): Bacteria > Bacteroidota > Bacteroidia > 2-12-FULL-35-15 > 2-12-FULL-35-15 > 2-12-FULL-35-15. The sequence goes on along the minus strand of DAORKB010000071.1, from coordinate 8,461 downwards.
GATGCACATTTACAGTAAGGTGTGTTGATAACGCATTCACACAACTTACCCCTACTCCGTGTAAACCACCCGATACTTTATAACTGTCTTTATCAAACTTACCTCCTGCGTGTAAAACAGTCATTACCACTTCCAAAGCCGATTTCTTTTCTTTAGGGTGCATATCCGTTGGGATTCCACGACCATCATCTTTTACCGTGATGGAGTTGTTTTCATTTATGGTTACAAAAATGTTTTTGCAATGCCCTGCAAGGGCCTCATCAATAGAGTTGTCCACAACCTCATATACCAAATGATGTAAACCTTTAATACCAATATCTCCAATATACATCGCGGGACGCTTTCTTACGGCTTCTAATCCCTCTAATACCTGAATACTGTCTGCTGAATACTCTGCTGTTTGCATTTTGTTCGTTTCTTCCATAAGTTTAATGTAATTCTATATGCTGATTTTAGTGCTTTTTCACCGTTTTTTTTAATTCTAACAAATATAACGTTTTACCCCGAAATAAGCCAATTTCCGAGGGGTTAAATGGCCTATTTTATTAACATTTAGTTAATAAAATAAGTGGTTAAAATTTGCTGGTTTGAGGTGTGGAGGTTTGGAAAAATTCTGCTCTAATTTGGAGTGTTGAGAAGCCTTTTCTTTGCGGATAATCTTCATTAAAAGCACGTGGGAGGTGTCTGTTCGAGCAGTCCCGATGGCTATCGGGACGAGAACAGACACAACCCAAACTTTATGACATAAAACTTTACTGCGTAGGCCGAAGCCTTGGCGAAGGCCTAAAATGCGTAGGATGCTCCACCCATGATACTCAACTGCTGAGTCGGGTAATTCATGTATCTTAAATAGCGGGCATTGGCGATGTTATTTGCCTGAACAAAGAAGCCAAGGCGTTTTGTATATCTGTATTCGGCACCCAAATTAATATCAAATACCCCTTTTAGCTCTTTTGCGGCTATTTTAGGTGTAGAGTCATCGGCAGGCTCCAGTGTTTTCGCAAACTGATTATCCAGGTAAAATAAATCCGCTTTTATAACAATCTTATCACTTAAATTGTAATTGGCTGCAAAGCTGAATTTAACTTGCGGTTTATACCAGGCTTTTAATTCGTGTTTCATTTTGTAATTGTAATAATCTCCGGAAAGCACGATGCGTAATTTTTCACGCAACTGGTAAATCACCTCACCACGCATGTTTAACACATTTGCATCATCATAAACTGTTATAAAACGATTACCTGGCTTTGTTGTATCGTTTTCATACATCAGCATATTTCCCAATGCAGCATAAGATGCATGCAGGTTATAGGCAATGGTAGATGATAACGTTCCTTTCAACCCTCCAAATACTTCAAATTTATTAACGGTATTTTTCAGCTTGATATTGGAAGCTACAAAAGGGTTTTCATCTGTAATACTTTTAAAGCTGTTCTTTCTCACTCCTCCTGTTACACCTGCATAGGGCACAATGATGTTGTCAAAAATATTGTAGCTCGCTTCTACAATCGGGTGAAAATAAAATCTTGTAGCATTATCAAGATCCATTGTTGCCATTACGCCTAAACTTGCATGGTACTTATCTCCATTGGCAATAAAATTAGGATTCAAGGCAATTATGGTGTTATTGATTGTATCATCCGTTGATTTAAAATTATAATAATCAACCAATGCATTTACTTTAATTAATTCCTTATTAAATAATGTTTGAACATAGCCATTTGCCTTCAGATTATTTTCAGAAGATTTAAACCGGTCGGAAAGGTTATAGTAACTGAATTTTATATCGTGATTAAAACGTTCCGCTTTATTGTAATGACTAAGCAACTCTGCATTTGCACCAAAGTAATTAAAATGCTGGGCGGTTTCGCTCTTATTCAGAGAAATTAAATTGGCATCGTATCCGTAAAAATGAAGTCCATTTCTTCCAAAATCAAAATTACCAATCAGGGAATGTTCTTTCAGGAATTTTTTTCCATACAAACTCACCTGATTATCACTCATACCTGCATAGCCATAATTTTTAAGTGTTGCAGCAGATGAGATGTGTTTTAAGCGAACACCATACGCATATTCTTTCGAGCGCAGGGAATTGTACCAAAATTCAAGATAAGGGGTTGTATAGGTCCCCATACCGGCTTTCACAAGCGCATTGTATAATTTTGTTAAGGGCTCCCCTTCCATCTCTGCTGCAGAAACAGGTTCTATAACTGTAGTTGGATTGATCTTTTTTGAATTGATGATATATGATTTAACAGGTATTTTTTTTGTTGAATCCGTTACTACCGGTTCACTATTAATTTTGTTGGCATCTGCAACAGTCGGCTTATAGTTTCCCGGATTATAGATAACCATCGTTGTATCCAATGCACTTTTTTGTGCACATAATGAAGTAACGGAAAGTACACTGAATGTCAACGATAAAAATATTAGCTGAAGCTTATTCATGTTTTTTTTCTCCTTCCTCTGTTTTAACTGGCTCTGTAAATAATTTTTTCTGCTCGTTGGTGTTACCATCAAACTGTATTTGAACAGGTTCAGCAGGAACAACCTTACTTGCTTTCTCAGCTTCTTCGGCAGCAATGATTGCTGCTAATTTCGCTTTTGCAGTTTTTACAGACTCTGCATTTTTTGAATCGTCAATAATGGATTGCAAAGTTGTTTTTGCCTGAAAATTATCTTTTAGTGCAGCATAATTGTCTGCCAGCAACAACAATGATTTATCGATCCACATAGGGTAATCACCACCATTCTTGAAAAAATCAAAAATCACTTTTTGAGATTGCTTGTAATCTCCTCTTGTATAATGAATATTCGCAATTGAATAGCTGGCCTCTGCACCTGATTCATTTTTAGAATTGGAAGCAACCGTTTTAAATTCAATCAGTGCCTCTTCAACTTTATTTAATCCAAGGTATGATTTAGCGGTAATTGCATGTGCTTCATTGAGTAAATCATTTCCTGGCTTTTCCAGATTAATAACTTTTCCTGCGTATTCTATTGCCCCGTTGTAATCCTTTAACTCAAAATCAGTACGCATGATCCCAATTTTTGCAGCTGCATTGTTTTTTGGATTTTCTGCCAACTGCTCCAACTGTTTGTAATAATCCAATGCCAGTGTATAATTTGGTTTTTTATATGCGAGTTCAGATGCTACACTTAAAGCTTGCTCTGTAAATTCATTCTTATTTTTCCCAATCACAGCTGCATAACTTGTTAAAGCAGCATCATTGTTTCCTAATTTATAATTTCCTTCGGCTCTGTACATATTGGCTTCTGTTATGAAAATACCATCTGGAAATTTTTGTGTGTATTTGTCAAAATCAGTCACTGCATTTTTATAATCTTGTTCCAGATAATGATTTCTTCCAACGTTGTAGGATATTGAGTCCAGGGCCGCTTGCGGAATTGATTCACCAATAGATGACATCCATGTTCCCAAGCCTTCCACATCCCCTTTGGTAGAATATATTTTTTTGCTGATCTCAATCGCTTCCACTGCATCTGCCGATTTTCGATCACGCTTGATCAATTTATCAAATGTTGCCAAAGCATTCTTATCGTCATTCTTATTGTAATAGATCAAACCAATTTTACTTAATGCTGTACTTACATATGGACTGTTGGGATACTCTTCAATAAATTTGTTAAATGAATTCAAAGCCATATCAGGTTGGTTACTTACCAAATAAGTGGAAGCTAATTCAAACTTTGCACGCGGAACATATGTTGAAGAAGTTGTTGAATATGCTGCAATAAAGGCTTTCAAATCCGAAATTTTTTCACCATATTTCTTCATGACTCCATTTGCCAATGCTCTTTGAAACAAGGCATAATCTGCATTCATTTTGTGCATTTTATACGACTGGCTGTAATAATCAACGGCATTCGCAAAATCTTTGTTCATAAAATAGCCATCCCCAATACGATTATAAGCATCATTGACTTTTTTAGGATCTGCCTGCGTTTTAAAGGTGATGAATTTACGGAACCACAATACACTATTTGAATAATCACTCATTTTGAAATACGCATACCCAATATTATAATTGGCATCACTGAATTCTGATTTACTAATTGCTCCCGGTTCTGCGACATATGCCATATACAGATCAACTGCCCTGTCGTATTGTTTGATTCTATAATTTGATTCGGCTTTCCAGTAAATGGCACTTGCACGTACATTTTTATCAAAGTTGTATGACAAGGATTTATCAAATAATTTGCTTGCTTTCTCATATTCCGCACTATTGAATAAGTCTATACCACGGTAATAAGCAATTTTTTGATACATCTGCTTTAACTCGGGTGTCAATGTTTTTACATTGTCGATGGCTTCAAGTGCGGCTTTATTATCTTTTGAAGTAAGAAACATATTTACCAAATACATATATGCTTCATCCGCATGGTTCCCAGCAGGATACTTTTTTAAGTATTGCTGAAAAGCTTTAATTGCATCACCATAAGGGTTAAAAGCAAGTTCGTAGGATAACTTTGCATAGTTAAACAATGCATCTTCCTGAATACTTTTATCCAACTCTATCTTTGCAGCCTGCCCAAACGCATTACGTGCGTTTTGTTTATTATCCAATTTTATATAGCAGTCACCAATATGGTAATACGCATTTTGTCCCAAAGAATCATCTATGTTAGTCGTTTTGATTAAATAATTTACGGCGTCATCATAATCTTTCAAACTGTAAAGCGTATATCCCAACATAAAATTTTCAGAACGTTGAAGCACCTTTGCTGTTTTTTCATATTTTTTCAAATAAGGTAATGCTTCTTTAAATTTTCCTTTTCGGTAATACGCCTCCCCCAAAACTTTTGATAACTCTGGTACCCGTTTAGAAACGGCTGAATCCAGGAGTTCAGGAACATAGGCAATTACTTCTGTGTAGCGTCCTTGTAAATAATAAATTTGTGCAATGTAGTAAGGAACTACGGGTCCGAAATTTTCATCTTTTTGCAATTTCGAAAAATCAGCTAGCGCTGTTTCGTAATTCCCTTCACTGTATAGAATATGGGCATAGTAATATTTTGAGGGTGTAGCATAACTATTATCCACATCTTTTAATTCATAAAAATCTTTTTTTGCTTCCGGATATTTATTCAATACAAAATTACTGTATCCACGTTTGAAATAAAATTCAGATAATTCAGCATTGGTTAAATCGTACACATCAACCTTTGCAAACCAATCCAGCGCTTCTCTCCATTTTTTCTTACGATAGTTGTAACGCCCCAGATACAAGTATGCCGATTTTACTTTTGGGTTTTCCGGATGATCACGCACAAACTGTTTCAAATAAAACTCACCATCTTTATTGAACAATTCGATGGCGCATATGGCTTTGTAATATTCTGCATCAACACGCACAAGCGCTTCAGGATCGCGGTATTTTTCTATGACCTTTACAAAGCTTTTTTGAGCAGCATTGTACTTTTCTTTTTGAAACAATTCAACGCCTGTTTTGAAATCAGCGTCTATATCTTTATACACCAGGGATTGTTGGGAAAATCCTTTGGTTGTGCATATACATAATATCAGTATCAATCCAACTAGTCGTAGGCTTTTCATGGGCAAGATAGCTTTAATGATGTAAATTTAGTAAGGATAGCAGCGATAAACGTCAGGGCTTATGGAAGTTATTAACGTGTAAGTGTTGAAAGTATTGTATTTGTGTTTTTACAACTGTTTTTTTTTGTGCTACTTTCGGAGAACGCTTCCTGGAGGCATTTATTACTTACTCAAAACTCAAAAATTGTTTTGAAGGGGAACATGTCGGCTATAACGACTCACAGATTATTTAGATTTATATGGCACTTGACACCATCATTCATACAGAGAATATTTCTATTTTTCAGAAACACAATTTAGTTCTCACCAATGTGTCCTTAAAAATTGACAAAGGAGAATTTGTTTATTTATTGGGGAAAACCGGAAGTGGCAAAAGCAGTTTGTTAAAATCATTGTACGCTGACATCAGCCTAAAAGAAGGACAAGCAACAGTTGCGGGGTATAATTTAACCACAATTAAACGAAAAGAAATTCCTTTTTTGCGTCGAAAACTGGGTATTGTTTTCCAGGATTTTCAATTGCTTACGGATCGTAGTGTGAATGATAACCTCATGTTTGTATTGAGGGCAACAGGATGGAGCGATAAAGAAAAAATGCAGAAACGTATTCAGGAAGTGCTCGATAAAGTTAATTTAACCACCAAAGGTTTTAAAATGCCACATGAACTTTCGGGAGGCGAACAACAGCGTATTGCGATTGCAAGGGCGTTGCTGAATGATCCGGAATTAATTCTTGCCGATGAGCCCACCGGAAACCTGGATCCGGAAACATCAGAAGGTATCATGAAGTTATTGATTGAAATCAGTAAAAATGGTCGAGCTGTACTTATTGCTACACACGACATCATGATGTATCAGAAATTCCCTTCGCGTGTTATTCGTTGCGAAAATGGGAAGCTGATTGATGGGACAACACAAAATTGATTAAATTATAGTTCTGCCGTAAATTAAGTGATACAGTGTACGATGGTGTCCGTTCTCGACTCCGCTCAAACTGACTCCCTACTTGCTTTTCGTAAGGTGCATCAACCTGTTTCAAAAAAAAATCCTGATCGTTTGATCAGGATTTTCTTTTTGATTTTAACTTTTTTAGTGTACCAATTTGCCAACTTCTATCGCTGCTTTCACAAAGTTTACAAACAACGGATGCGGATTGGCAACAGTACTTTTATACTCCGGATGGAACTGTACACCCACAAACCAAGGATGATCCTTGATCTCTACCACTTCTACCAAACCGCCTTCCGGATTGATACCAGAGGCAATCATTCCTGCCTTTTCAAAATCGGCTAAATATTCGTTATTGAATTCATAACGGTGACGATGACGTTCTTCTATTTCCTTTTTCTTAAAAATATCCCAGGCAACGGTTCCTTCGCTGATGTTACATGGATATGCTCCCAAACGCATCGTTCCGCCTTTGTTGGTGACTTTCTTTTGTGCTTCCAATAAATCGATAACCGGGTTGGTGGTTCCTGGGTTCATCTCTGTAGAGTTAGCATCTTTGAAACCAATTACATTTCTGGCAAATTCAATCACGGCACATTGCATTCCAAGGCAAATTCCAAAGAAAGGCACGTTGTGCTCACGCGCATATTTTATAGCAGATATTTTACCTTCTATACCGCGCTGTCCAAAGCCAGGAGCTACCAATATTCCTCGCAGTCCTTTGAATTTTTCTTTTACATTATCATCATTTATGCTTTCGGAATGTATCCATTCAATAACAACTTTGCAATCGTTGGCAGCGCCGGCGTGAATAAATGCTTCTGAAATGGATTTGTATGAATCCTTTAACTCCACATATTTTCCAACCAATCCAATGCGTACTTCATGTTTTGGATGTTTGAATTTATGAAGAAACTCTTTCCACTTTTTAAGGTCAAGATCGGTAACCGGAATTCCTAAATGATTTAAAACCACAACATCCAGTTGTTCTTCTTCCATTAATAAAGGTACCTCATAAATGGTGCTTGCATCGCGTGCTTCGATAACTGCGTTTGGAGCCACGTTGCAAAACAAGGCTATTTTATTTCTTAAATCACGTGTAAGTGGGTGCTCTGTTCTGCAAACCAACAAATCGGGTTGAACTCCGTATTCCAATAACAATTTTACGGAGTGTTGTGTAGGTTTTGTTTTTAGTTCACCTGTTGTGCTTAGATAAGGAATCAATGTCAAATGGATCACCATGGCATCTTTACCAAGTTCCCATTTTAACTGTCGAACCGCTTCCACATAAGGAAGTGATTCAATATCACCCACGGTACCCCCGATTTCGGTAATTACAAATTCGTAATTCCCTGTTTTCGCAAGTATTTTAATACGATTTTTTATTTCGTCTGTAATATGCGGGATAACCTGAACGGTTTTACCCAAATAATCACCACGTCTTTCTTTATCAATAACCGACTGATAAATACGCCCGGTGGTTACATTGTTTGCTTGTGATGTCGGTATATTTAAAAAGCGCTCGTAATGCCCAAGATCTAGATCCGTTTCTGCACCATCATCGGTTACAAAACATTCTCCATGCTCATATGGATTTAACGTCCCCGGATCCACGTTGATATAAGGATCCAGTTTTTGGATGGTTACCGTGTGTCCACGAGCTTGCAATAATTTAGCTAATGATGCAGCTAAAATTCCCTTTCCGAGTGAAGAAGTAACTCCTCCTGTAACAAAGATGTATTTAGTTAAAGATGACATGTTGGTGGTTGTAGTTTATAACTAATCCTAAATCTGACCCGAATAATCTGCTCAGTGCCAACTGTCTGCTCACCTGTCTGTGAGTGTAGGCAGGCTTGCCGTTATTTTTTGGTCGTACAAAATTACGAAATTTTTTCGGTGGAAAAAGCCTTTTGGGATTTTTGTTAAAAAAAAG
>DAORKB010000070.1:0-15274 GCA_035439365.1 Bacteroidia bacterium | reverse complement strand
CTTTTTGTTTGTAATGGAAACGCAGTTTATTTATTTGTTGACAACAAATCGAACGGATTTTTTTGCGCTTCCTGTTAAGTCGGTTACATTTAAAATATAAACTCCTGTTTTCAAAGTACTTGCATCAAGTGCATAGCGATTGGAACCACGTGAGTAATAAAAATTTTGAGTAGATGCAATGTTCCCTAAATTATCAATGATTTGGACATTGATTGTCGCATCCGCCGGAAGATTCATATCATAAACCAGTTCATCACTTGAAACCGGGTTTTGTGCGATTGTAAGATCAAATTCTTGTTTAACACCCATGCAAGGAACGGCATCGATCGTAAATGTTCTGGACATACCATCTTTATCTGTTTGTTTTAAGCGATAATAGACCGTTTTATCAGCTGGTGTATTGTCATCCGTAAATTGATAATTAATTCGATTAATTGAGTTTTCTGCACCTTGTACTTTACCAACTGTTTCAAACGTTATCCCATCGTCACTTCGCTCAATAGTAAAGTAGTCATTGTTTTCTTCACTGGCAGTTGACCAGTTTATTTGTGATCTTCTTTCGTCTATGCGTTGCGCATCAAAATGCAATAATTCAATTGGTAATACACCACCTGCTGCACCTCCAAAAGCAACATAATGGTATTTGGGGCTGCTCGACGATGAATTTACATCAGCACCGGTCCCTAAACTAAATCCACCACCGCTTGAAGCGCTAAATCCGGTTATTTGATTGGTAGCATTTGCCACATTGTTCAGATATTGAGAGTATGCACCTGAAACATTTCCGCCTTTAAATACCAGGTCACCACCGGTCCAGGTTGAAACAGTCATTAAGAACTGAGGTTTAAAACCAACGGATGAAATTGTTCTTGCAGAACCGTTTCCAGTATAAGCTCCAATTGCACATTCCCCGGCAGATTCGCAAAATGCAACAAAATGATAAATTTCCGTATTCTGATTGGTATAAGGGGCTCCTCCACTTCTTGTCCAGATTGTTGTTGCTCCGGTAGTCGGACTGGCAGGATCGGCATAAGCTGTAGCTACGGATACACCTGCACCTCTCGCATCATATGCATAACCACCACCATAACTGCTTTCTTCAAATATAGCAGCACTACCATAACCGGGAGTAGTGGATGTAATTAATGCAAAATCACTGCTGCCACCAACGGTAATATTTCTGCTGGCAGCACCATTACCAGTATAACTTCCTACCTTTAATGAAGTACCAGCTTTAAAAGCGTAGAAATAATAAGTCTGCAAATTTGTATTTACTTCTGAGTTTGTTCCAATTGTAAATCCGTTTGCGGTAAGTGAGGTAATAGCATTCGTTACACTACCCGTATTGGATGTCCATTGTTTCGATGTCGCGTTCGAGCCCGTTACTGCCAGGTTCATCGTTGATGTTTTGATAAAGCAGTTCCCGGTAGTATTTCCTTTAACAATAACAACATCCGGTTGAAATGCAAGACTACTGATCGTGATGGCTGAACCTGTTCCTTGGTAACTCCCAACTGTGTATACCAGGGCCGCGTTCATTGTATGTAACAATAAAATCAAGCATATAGTAAAGAATGCTTTCGGCTGTAGGGTTTGTAATTTTTTATTCCAACTGTTAGAGAGCCTTAGAAAATGCTGTCAGTTAAAAAGATACTTGACAGTCTTACTTAGCATTCGGTACCAAGGTTACAGAGACTTATTAAAAAAAAGTATATTGTTGAAAAAGTATGCGGTTGGTTAGGGCTTGTAAATGAGTGTATTATGCGGTGTGTTTTACTTTTTTTTAGACGAATGCTATATATTTACCCTTAAAACTGTTAGAAATCAAGGGGTGGTTATCGTCGTTTTTTGCCGCTGTGGAGGCCTAAAAAATAGCCTGGTTTAAACTGTAAACGGACGTTAGGTAAAATTTAGGTGTAAATGACTACGAATGGTATATTTACAGAATTGTTGATAAGTCAAAAAGGGGGAAAGAAGCTCATATTTTGGACAGTGTTAAAAATAGAAACTATGCAATTTGGAAAAGTTGAAACAGTAGAAGGAATTGATTTGTCTTTACCTTCGGATCATTCAGAAACCTTAAAAATACTGGCTTTAAAGCCTGCCATTAAAAATTTGAAAATAGCCGTTGGTTGTGCTAAATGGAATAAAACCGATTTAAAAAATTTTTATCCGAAAGGAGTAAAGGATGAATTAACGTATTATTCTTCTCAGTTCAATAGCATCGAGCTAAATGCAACATTTTATCAGGCTTATGGACCTGATCAGTTTGAAAAATGGTATGAAAAAACACCAAAGGGTTTTCAGTTTTTTCCGAAAATTCCTCAAACAATCAGTCATTTAAAACGACTGAATGATGTAAAATTATTGGCAGAAGAATTTTGCAATTCAGCCGCTCATCTGCAAGAAAAGCTCGGAATGATTTTTCTTCAATTGCATGATAACTTTAAACCGAAGGATTTTGATCGTCTTGAAAAGTTTGTGAAGGAATTTCCAAAAGGAATTCCGTTGGCAGTAGAACTAAGAAACACGGAATGGGTTACAAATAAAGTTGAAGCAGATCGCGTATGTGAGTTGTTCAAAAAATATAAAGTAACGAATATCATTGTGGATACGGCAGGAAGACGCGATTTGATTCATATGCGCTTAACAACACCGACTGCTTTTGTGAGATATGTGGGAGCCAATCATCCTACGGATTATACACGTTTGGACCCATGGGTGAAACGTATTGTTAAGTGGCACAAAGCAGGGTTAAAAGAATTGTATTTTTTTATTCATCAAAATCATGAAGTGGAATCCCCATTATTATCTGCTTATTTTATTAAGGAACTAAATGCTGCATTAAAAACAGATTTGCACATTCCGGATAAACCGCCGGCAGCACCAGCAAAAAAAACAGCAGCAAAAAAACAAACAAAGTTATTTTAGATTTATTCTGTTTTCACTAACTGATAATGAAAATTGCAGTAAATGAAATAATTACGAATATTTTAAACTGCAGAGATTGAAAAAAGATGATGAAAATACCCTCAGGGGTTATTTGCAATAATTCATAAATAATTGAGATACTTCTGGACCGTATCGTTTTTCGAAGCCATAGTTCATAGCATATCCTAATGAAGTGCAGGCCTCTTTCATTTTATTTAAGGCAATGTATACAAGGGCTAAGTTTCGGTATGCATAGGAGTTAGTAGGGTATAATTTAATGGATAGATTGATGTCCCGCAACGCACTGGCAAAATCACCTTTCTTATAATATACATAGCCGCGGTTGTTATATCCAATGGCATCGTTAGGGTCGAGTTCAAGCACTTTATTAAAATTGGAAATTGCCAAATCAAAACTATCCAGTTCTGAATAGATAAATCCTAAGTTGCAATAGGTACCCGTAAACGTGGAATCCAATGAAATAATTTTTTTTAAGCAGGCGATGGATTTATCCGTCATGTGTAACTCGGCATAACAGGTTGCCACATTATTTAAAGCACCAATGCTATTCGGATCAAAAAGTAAAGCCGTTTCAAAATCTTTTATGGCTCCTTCAAAATCTCTTATTCCGGTTCTTGCTGCACCTCTGTTCGAAATGAAATAATTTTTCATCGTATCCGACTCCGCACATTCAATGGCTTTATTATACATAATGATGGATGAATCGCCCATGCCACCAGAATCGTAGTAAGTGCCAAGGCGATTGTAAAGCTGAGATTTTTTTTCATTTTGTGTCAAGCCATGCTGCAATGTCCTGATAGATTCAAGCGGACCAGAAAGTTGAAATTGAATATCTGCTTTTGAAATATAATACCATTGATTTTTTGTATCAAGTGCAATCGCTTTATCAATTAATTCTAAAGCATATTTATAATCTTTTTGCTCCATTTTTTTTAATGCAAGTGTTTCAAATTCATCTGCAGTTTGTGCTGATAAAGAGAAAACTGGAATCAAAAAAATAATGAAATAAATCCTCATCTGATTAAAACGAATGGTTTATCAAAAACTGATTAGGAAGGGGATGTTGTATAGATTGCAATCCTGTTACGCGGATCTATATAAAAAGTTTATGGATTTACTATTTTGTTGGTTTGTGATCAAAATAATTATAAATTTTTTTATTAAGCTTATCTACCTCCTGCCTCAAAAGCTATTTCCTTAATATACAATCTGTTCATTCTTATTTTATTTAAGCGCATGTTTGTGTAAAGTGTTGTTATTCAGTATTTTACAAGAAACAATATGCTTTTAATAGCGTAGGATGATCAAATCAGTTAAGTGTTGTCTATGAAAAATTTTATAAGTGTATTTTTCTTTTTCTTTTTTTCTGTAAATACATATTCATTAACATGGATTCAAGGAACATATACGGGAGATGGATTAGATAATCGTGCAGTGAGTGGTTTGGGGTTTTCGCCGGATGTAATAATTATTAAAGGTGCTGGTGCTACGCCAGCAGTGATAAAGATGTCTTCCCTGGCAGGGACAAGAAATAAATTACCAGCTTGAATTGAAAAATGATGCACATGTAACAGTTGAACTGTTTGATTTATTTGGCAAACCTGTTTACAAGAATGAGCTAAATGCCTCTATTGGTAACCATACGTTAAAGCTCGATTTATCTGAACTTGCAAAAGGAATGTATATTTTTAAATTAAATGACGGAGTAAATCAGTTTTCAAAACGAATAACCAAACAATAAAGTAAAACAGGCTTCACACTTCATGAAGCCTGTTTTGCTTTTTTAATTATCAATGATGACTAATTTATCGATGGAAATTATTTTGTTTGCTTGAATAAGTTTTAAAAAATAGAAGCCGCTTCCTAAACCATCCCGATGAATCATAAATTGCCTGCCGGAACTATTTTTTATTTCTTTCACGCATTGACCGTTTAATCTATAAATGCTGAGTGTTACGTTTTCCAGCTCTTTGTTTGTTTCTATAGTTATGAATGAAGAAAAAGGATTCGGATATAAGCGCGTCGTTTTAATTGAATTTGATTGATTCACATCTGTAATGATTAGATACGGATGAATGTAAGTAGAAGTAAAATGAATCAATGTGTCCAGATAAGCTTGCCAACTTGGTGATGTAAAGAACCACGGACAATGCGTAGCACCTGGTAAGGGATGAAATGTATGCGGTAAGCCAACAGTTTTGGCCCTGTTTTTTATTTCAAGTGCGTATTGTATCGGAATAATGGGGTCTCCGGTTCCGTGTACCTGAAGCATCGGCGGATCAACTGACTGAATGGTTGTGGTATCGAATACAGGATCAAGCAGTACTGTTTTTGTTCCGCCGCAAAAGCATAACGTTGCTCTGGCTTTAGAAGAAGGACCCGGATTTCCACTGTTGCCTTCTACTGTTCCTTCAGTACTGTATGGTGCTACAGGTGGATACGTTAATTCGGAAGCCTGATCAATGTAATTTACGCTCAAGGCATTGATGGCGCCTGCTGATTCTCCTCCAAGAAAAATGTTTGATGTATCAATTTTATACAAGGAAGCATTTACTTTAAAAAAACGAACGGCAGCCCTGGCATCGTGCATGGCATTGATAATTGCGCGGTTGCTAATGGAAGAATCCAATCGATAATCAACACTTGCAATCACATATCCTCTTCGTGCAAGGCTATCGCAAAACATAGCAATGTGAGGAAATGATTTTGTTTGATTGGTATCGGTGAAGCCACCACCATGCATATAAACAATTAGTGGTCGTTTGTTTTCTGTATCACCTGAAGGCTCATAAACATCCAGCTTGAGAATTGTATTTGAATTCTTGTAGTTTAGCGCGTTGCCGTAAACGATATTTTTCGTAATTGTTGATGAAGAGAACACAGGAGTTAAATAACGTTGACCATAAAACGGGATGACGAGAATGATCAACAAAAAGAGGAGTAATTTTTTTCTCATGGCTATTGGTTTTTAAGGTTAATAACACTTATCGCTCAATGCTTGTTTAAAACAAGATAAGATCGAAAAAACTATGCCGTATACGTCTTTGTGTTGAAAAGCTATTTCAACTAATTTTCTAACTATTTGATAAAAGAAAAGCCCCACAAATGCAGGGCTCTTTTTTTTACTCAGATAATATTTACTCTTTAATATTCGCCATATAAAACTCTCTATTCATACGCGCAATGTTTTCCAATGTAATTCCTTTTGGACATTCTACTTCACAAGCTCCAGTATTGGTGCAATTACCAAAACCTTCTTCATCCATTTGGTTCACCATATTTTTTGCACGTGCAACGCGTTCTACTTGTCCTTGTGGTAAAAGTGCAAGCTGAGAAATTTTTGCAGATACAAATAACATGGCCGATGAGTTTTTGCAAGTTGCAACACATGCGCCACAGCCAATACAAGCGGCTGCATTGAAAGCTGCATCAGCATCCGGTTTTGGAATAGGAATGTTGTTTGCATCTTTTGCATTTCCAGTGTTTACAGAAATAAATCCTCCTTTTGAAATGATACGGTCAAATGCAGTACGGTCAACTGTAAGATCTTTAATTACAGGGAATGCAGCAGCTCTCCACGGTTCAACAACAATGGTATCTCCATTTTTAAATGAACGCATATGCAATTGGCAGGTTGTAACACCTCTTAATGGACCATGTGGTTGTCCATTGATGAACATGCTACACATCCCACAAATACCTTCACGACAATCGTGATCAAAAGCAATTGGATCTTCGCCTTTTGTAATCAGCTGTTCATTCAGTACATCAAACATTTCAAGAAATGACATATCGGGAGAAATATCACTTACCTGATATGTGGTCAATTTCCCTGCTGCTTTCGCACTTTTCTGACGCCAGATTTTCAGCGTTAAATTCATGTTTCCGTGACTCATAATATTCTGTTATTTATAGCTTCTTGCAGCAATTTTGATTGCTTCAAATTTTAATTCTTCTTTGTGTAATTCGTACGTATGGTTGCCTTTATTTTCCCAGGCCGCAACATATGCGTATTTTTCATCATCACGCAATGCTTCGCCATCCGGTGTTTGGTATTCTTCACGGAAGTGACCTCCGCAAGATTCATTACGATTCAATGCATCAATACACATCAACTCACCTAATTCAAGGAAATCTGCAACGCGTCCGGCTTTTTCAAGCTCCGGATTAAATTCATCTGCAGCACCTGTTACACGAACATCTTTCCAGAATTGTTCACGCAGGGCGCGTATTTCTTGTATCGCTTCTGTTAATCCTTTTGCATTACGTGCCATTCCGCATTTATCCCACATGATTTTTCCAAGTGCTTTATGGAAATGGTCAACTGATTTGGTTCCTTTAATTGCAAAGAATTTATCGATGATGTTTTGTACGCTTTTCTCTGCTTCCACAAACGCTTCGTGTGTTGTAGGAATTGGTTTTGTACTAATCTCTTTTGAAAGGTAAGCACCAATTGTATACGGAATAACAAAATAACCATCGGCTAATCCTTGCATCAAAGCAGAAGCACCTAGTCGGTTTGCACCGTGGTCAGAGAAGTTTGCTTCTCCCAGTGCATACAATCCCGGAATGGTTGTCATTAAATTATAATCAACCCATAAACCACCCATTGTATAGTGTACGGCAGGGTAAATGCGCATTGGAACTTCATATGGATTTTCTCCGGTAATCTGATGATACATGTCAAACAGGTTACCGTATTTTTCTTCTACCACTTGTTTTCCAAACTCGCGCAGTTGTGCTGCTGATGGATTATCAATACCCAGTTTCTTTGCCTGTGTTTTTCCGTAACGTTCAATAGCTGCTTTGTAATCCAGGTACACCGCCATTTTGGAATTACCTACACCATAACCTGCATCGCAACGTTCTTTTGCTGCACGTGATGCCACATCACGCGGTACAAGGTTACCAAACGCCGGGTAACGACGCTCCAAATAATAATCTCTTTCTTCTTCCGGAATTTCATTGGCTTTGCGCGTATCATTTTGTTGCTTTGGAACCCAGATACGTCCGTCGTTACGAAGAGACTCGCTCATCAAGGTTAATTTTGATTGATGATCACCGGATACTGGTATACAAGTCGGGTGAATTTGTGTATAGCAAGGGTTTCCAAAGAAGGCTCCTTTTTTATTTGCTTTCCAGGCTGCTGTAACATTACAACCCATTGCATTGGTAGAAAGATAAAAAACATTTCCGTAACCACCCGTACAAAGTAATACCGCATGCCCGAAATGGCGCTCTAGTTTTCCACTGATCAAATCACGTGCAATGATACCTCTTGCTTTTCCTTCAATGGTGACAACTTCAAGCATTTCATGGCGTGTGTACATATCCACATTCCCCATTCCCACCTGACGTTGCAAGGCACTGTAAGCACCTAATAACAATTGTTGTCCGGTTTGACCGGCAGCATAAAATGTACGTTGTACCTGTGTGCCACCAAAAGAGCGGTTACTCAACATGCCGCCATATTCACGAGCCAAAGGAACGCCTTGAGCTACGCATTGGTCAATAATGTTGGCACTTACAGAAGCCAGGCGGTAAACGTTAGCTTCTCTTGCACGATAGTCACCACCTTTAATTGTATCATAAAATAAACGATAAGTGCTGTCACCATCGTTTTGATAATTTTTTGCAGCATTGATACCTCCTTGCGCCGCGATGGAGTGAGCTCTGCGTGCAGAATCCTGGTAACAAAAGCATTTTACTTTATATCCCATTTCCGCTAAAGATGCAGCGGCGGAAGAACCTGCTAATCCGGAGCCTACTACAATAATTTCCAAACTACGTTTATTGGCAGGATTGACAAGAGCAACAGACGATTGGTATTTCGTCCATTTTTGATCCATTGTTCCTTCGGGAATCTTACTATCTAATGTTGACATATGCTTGATAATCTAAAGTTCAGTTTCTAAATTTTTTCTTACGCTCCTTGAATTACTTTATCCAGCCCAGATAGATGGATATTGGCATCAATGCAAAAATGATGGAGATCCCAATTGAAAATATAGCTCCGGTTTTTACAATAAGCGGATTGTATTTCGGGTGGTTCCAGCCCATGGTTTGGAAAGCAGATGGAAAACCATGTAGTAAGTGAAATGCGAGTGAAAAAACACCAAGAAGGTAAATGACAATAATAGCTGGATATTTAAATACTTCTAACATCACAGCATATAGATTCTCATTGCCATTTGCATCTTCACCAGGTAGTCCTGTAAAGCGAGATTTCACCCAGAAATTTGCCAAATGCACAACTAAAAACAAAAGTAACAAGCTACCCAAAATACCCATTGAACGGGAGTACCATTTGCTGTTTGCCTTTCCATTGGTCATGGCATATTTTACAGGACGAGCCTTTCTGTTATGAATGGTTAATACCAGTGCCTGAACCATGTGCAGCACAAGGCCAATAAATAAAACAATTTCCATGATCCGGATCAGCGGATTCTCTGCCATAAACTTTGCTCCTTCATTGAATAGCAAACCTCCATCATTAAAAAAGATGAAAGAATTAAGCAAACAGTGTATGACCAAAAAGGAAATCAGGAAAAAACCTGTCAGTCCCATCACTAATTTTTTTCCGATGGAAGATTGTAAAAATGTTCGTTTTGTAGTTGTACTCATAAAGGATATAGTTAAAAATTCTGAACAGTTTCAGTTTAGCAGCACAAATGTATGACTCAAAATGGTTTCTATCAAGTAAAATTACCCCCTGTATTGGTAAATAATCAAATGCTTAGCCTGAAGATGCTTATTTTTTTGGGTTATCGCATTATTTATAATGATTTTAAATTAGTTGGGCGATGTCCTTTTCACATATTATGTATTTCTTTTCCTTTTCCGACCAGAAATTAATAGTGATAAGTTAAATATTTGCAGTGAGGGTTTTGCTAATTTTTCATACAAAATTGCTAGGACTTGCTACCCTATCCTTATTAATAAAATAGTACATTTACACAAACCTCTAGCTATTGATATTATGAAATACGATGCAATTAATTCCAATTTATTTATAGAAAACAGAAAGCGTTTTGCTGCCAGTTTAAAACCAAATTCAATTGCTCTTTTTGTAAGCAATGATATTTTACCTACCAATGCCGATGGAGCTTTTGGCTTTGTTCAGAATTCGGATTTGTTTTATTTGTCAGGTGTTGATCAGGAAGAAACAATCCTGTTGATTTACCCGGATGCCATAACTGGTTCGCATAAGGAAATTTTATTTGTTCGCGAAACAAGCGAACACATTGCAATTTGGGAAGGTGCAAAGCTGACGAAAGAGCAAGCGACCAAAGCATCGGGAATTAAAAATGTGCAATGGATACATCATTTTGAACAAATTATCAAAGGCATCATCTATCAACCGGAACGCATTTATCTGAATAGCAATGAGCATAACCGCAGATACATCGATATGCAAACGGCAGAGATGCGTTTCAATAAAAAAATACAGGAACAATACCCATTGCATGCTATTGAACGTGCCGCACCTCTTATGCATAAATTACGTTCTGTTAAATCGGATGTAGAAATAGATTTGATTCAAAAGGCTTGTGATATAACTGAAAAAGGCTTTCGTCGTTTGCTTGGTTTTATTAAACCAGGTGTGACAGAATATGAAATAGAAGCGGAATTGATTCATGAATTTATTCGTAACCGCTCCAATGGATTTGCCTATCCACCAATCATTGCCTCGGGTCATAATGCATGCGTGTTACATTATTTAGAAAACAACAAGGAATGCAAAGATGGTGATGTGATTTTGTTGGATGTAGCGGCTGAATATGCGAATTACAGAAGTGATTTAACCCGTTGTTTACCGGTAAACGGAAAATTTACCAAACGCCAGAAAGATGTGTACAATGCAGTATTGCGTGTAATGAAAGCAGCAACCAATATGTTAACCGTTGGAAATACATTTCCGGAATACAATAAAGCAGTAGGGCAATTGATGGAAAAAGAGTTGGTTGATTTAGGATTGATAACAATGGATGATATTAAAAAGCAAAATCCGGAATTACCGGCGTACAAAAAATATTTCATGCATGGTACATCTCACTTCTTAGGGCTAGATGTGCATGATGTAGGAGATTTTGGTAGTAAGATGCAAGCCGGTAATGTGTTTACCTGTGAGCCAGGTATCTATATACCAGCTGAAAATCTCGGTATCCGTATTGAAAATAATATTTTGATAACAGCAAAAGGACCTGTTGATTTAATGAAAAATATTCCGGTAGAAGTGGAGGAGTTGGAAGCGCTGATGGCAAATAACAGTGTTTTTGCAAAATAAAATCGTAATCATAAAATAAAGGGTAAAAAGCGAAGTTATTACATGCTAGCTACCTGAAAATTAAAATGCCTGTTTTTAAACGCGGTAAGATTCGAATGTTTTTTTTAAATAACATTTTAAAGTTTAAAGTTACTCAATTACTTTTAATCTTTATAAAGAAAGGAGGAAGTCAAAATAACTATTTAAAAAGTTGGATTTCACAATCAAAGATGATTGTTTGTCCAAGCCCAATCAACGGGTATGAAAAGTGTCGTTAATTAATCCTAACATTAAAACAAACAAACAAAATGAAAAATCTGAATTCGTTGAAAAAAACACAGCATTAAAGACCTTAACCAAGTTAAAGGCGGTTACATTAAAACAAACGGCGGAAATACGTCAACCGGTAACTCAACAGGTGATAGATGGTATGCCTTTAAAAGCAACAACCCATCGGCAGATAACCCAGTTACATCAGGAGTAGAAACATCACACTGGGATTATTAAGAACTGAATTAAAATTAGAAGACAGTATAACATCTCATTAAGAGTGGTATACTGTCTCTTTTTACATATATACCGTATGAAAGCAAAAAAATGTGTTACTGTCTTCATTCTTCTCTTTTCATTTTCTTATTTAAGCGCTCAGAATTACAAGTATTATTATAAAAAAATTGATAGCGCAAAATATTTTAATCAAATTAAGAATTACAAATCCAGTGATTCACTTTATGCCAATTGCTTTCTTGAATATAAAGGTTTTCCAGATGATTATTTGCATGCGATTAGCGTCCATCACAAACTCACACATCAATTAAATAAAACATATGTGATTCAAGGTTTCAAAAATGGCCTTTTACTAAAAGAACTCTTTTTTGAATTGAAAATTGACAGTATTTCTTACTCAAAAAGGGAGATGAAAAAATTACATCGAAAATACAAACTGCGTAGGAGTATTAGTATATACCCAATAGCAAGAATGATTGTTCGTGATTTTGGAGCCAGGATGAGAAATAAAAACATTGAAAAAGTGGATAGTATAAATGCTTTAAAAATGACAAAGCTTTTAGCGTCAAATCCAGAATTGTTTAATAGAAGCAGAACTGGATATATGTGGTCCTCTATGCTGAATATAATTATTTTGCATTCGAGATGGCAACATACCGAGCATCTGTTTGATACCTGGAAAGGTATGGTGGAAAAAGGATACCTGGATCGAGAACCACTGTATACTTTAATTGATCGAAATTCGTTACAATATGGTTATCTTTTTCAGATAGATACAATCAGCAATAAAATTGTTGGAGAGAGAAATGGCAATACACCCATTTGTTCACATTATATATTTCATTCCAATTTGGGGCAATTTTTTTACTACAGAAGGACAATCAATAAAAATTTATTGGTCCCTTTGAACCCTTCTATTTCAACATCAGAATTAAATGCGTTGCGTAGCTATCTGTTTCTGCCTCCAATAGAATTATTCCTGAAGACTCATCCATATCTTACCATAACCAATGAAGAGGAGTTTTGCAATACCAGACCTCTGCCTTAACAGAAAATAAATGATACTAATAATTAGCGAACAAAATGATCCTTCGACAAACGAGGTGATTAACTGGCTTCTTGCAATGGGAAAGAAATTTATACGAATCAACGCTGAGGATGATTTGGTCGTATCCGATTTCAGCAATACAGAAATCGGTGGAATTGATTTTGTCCTGTCTACTCGCACTATTTCTGTAAGATACTCTGATGTTCTTTCTGTGTGGTATAGACGTGGTGAGCTAAAAATTAAAGACATACCAGCCTTTAAAAATGAATTATTAACTTTTTATTTGGAAAAGGAAAAAGAGACGCTACAGGATTTTATTGAGTTTGCGTTTCAGATAAAGGAAAAAATAATTGGAAATTTTCAATCCACAGTAAATAAGCTAAAAGTTTTGCATACCGCTAAAAATGTTGGATTAAAAACGCCTGATACCTATATTATAAACTCAAAATCGGAGCTTAATTCGATTTTTAAGAAACATAAGTCGTTTATTTCCAAATCCATTTTTGAATGTTGCCCCGTGCGTGATGAAAATAATCAATATGAACTCACCAATAAAACTTCCCGAATAAGAAGCAACTTAGTTGAAACAGTACCAAGCAATTTTTTTTATACACTTATCCAAAAGGAAATAGAAAAAAGTTTTGAAATAAGAGCATTTTATATTCATGGAAGTATCTACGCTGCAGCAATGTTAACGCAGGATAATGAAAAAACCTCTGTTGATTACCGAAACTACGATGATGATAAGCCTACACGAACAATACCTTTTGATTTACCTCAGGAGATTATTGATAAACTTAAAAAATTGATGGTTAATTTAGACTTAAATACGGGTTCGTTTGATTTAATTTATTCAAACGATGAATACATTTTTTTGGAAGTTAATCCCGTTGGCCAGTTCGGTATGGTAAGCTATCCATGCAATCATTACTTAGAAAAACTAATTGCAGAAAAACTATGACAAATTTAACTACTCCTTCTGCGTTATTAAAAACAGAAGCAGAACAAATGCCTATTTCAATAGACCAATGGGAAGTAAAACCTGTTCAACATGGTCAGTTTCATAAGAAGAGGGTGATAGCAATCTACGATGCGTACACCAGTTACACTGTTAAATTTTATAAAAGAATAATTTAAAAAATGAACTCAAATAGCCTTATCGTTTCAAAAGACTGTCAAAAAATTGATGGGTATCTACGTTCATGCTTATACGACTTAACCCGAGAGGATTATTTTCTATTTTCTAAAACAGATAATGTTTTGTCACTTGGTGAAGAGTATATAAATTTTTTGCGTGAACAGGGAGTTGTAATTGAAGTGCCAACAAAAATCAAAGATCAGTTTAAGGAGATCGATTTTAATTTCGAGTCGTACAATCAAATTAATTGCTGTTACACAGAGTATCCACACCTAAAACCGTTTAAACTATTGACAAAAATGCTTTGCAGAAATTTTGCGATCCGGTTGCAAAGTTTTAAAGAGCACAGAATATTTTTAGCTGAATTATTCAGTTGGCTGGAGCATTCGATTATAAACACTATTGAGGTACACATTACGGATAATTTTATCGATTCAGATGACTTAAACGAAATCGCCACCAGCTATTCTAACTCCTTTTCCAGGTTTTTTGTTTATTCTGATAACAGCCACTTATTTGAGTCTTTTTTTGAAACCAATAAGACTTCTTCTATATTGGTAAATAGCTTTGATCGATTTCGTAATCCCACATCACAACATGACAACTTTTTCATAAGCATTCCCGTTTTTTCTGAATCGAAAGATCATAATGCTTATTTCAACGGAAAAATCTATATCGATCAACAGGGAATAATAAAAAATGCTCCCGAAACAACATCGACCTTTGGAAATATAGACAGGGTTGAAAATGCGAAACAATTGGCTGAAATTGTTTCTGTACCTGAATTTCAAAAGTACTGGAAGATAAGTAAAGATAAAATAGATATTTGCAGGGACTGTGAATTCAGGAGGATGTGTGTGAGCGAAAGTGTTCCGAAACAACGTGCTGATGGATCCTGGTACGCTATCAATGAATGCGATTACAATCCGTATATAGCCAAGTGGAAAGAGGAATATGGTTACGTTTCACTTAGCGATTCTGGCGTATCAGTAGATGATGAAAATTTTAAAGTGGATCTTCCAAAACTTAATAGTATTATTGAAAGAATCTGGGGTTAATTTATCTCTTTTGTTTAACTTTCGAAAATTCCAAATTCCCGGCGCTGAAAGCATAGGCGGTAATTTCACCTTCTTTGTTGAATTGTGGTTTAATAGCGATCTTTTTACCGGTAAGATTCGTCAATCCTTTTGCAAATACCCCAGCAATATCCCAGCCGCTAAGTTTAGCAGGTTTATCTTTTTCTTGATCAGGTACCTCCTCTTTTCCGATTAATTTTTCTTTTAACCTATTTGCAAATAAATCACCGAGAGAGAAAAACTCTGGTGCTTTTGATCGTTCTGTTTTCTTTTCAATTTTAGCGATA
>DAORKB010000069.1:2746-15449 GCA_035439365.1 Bacteroidia bacterium | reverse complement strand
TAACTCAATTTTTGGGTTAAAACTAAAACCTATGTTTCTATATGCCTATGTGTTTGATTTTATTTAAACACATAGGCATATAGAAACATAGGTTTTTAGCTTCAAATTAAAGTCGTAAACCTATTTCTGAATCGGCACTTCTCCTCCTGACATCCCGCCCAGGTCACGATCAAAAAAGTACAAACCACTTTTATCGTTTCCAATAAATTTCAATTTATCCAATATCCTTCTGGATAATGCTTCCTCTTCAATTTGTTCGGATACATACCATTGTAAAAAGTTATGGGTTGTATAATCCTTCTCTTTCAAACAAATTTCAACAAGGTTATTAATTTCTCTGGATACCAATTCTTCGTGCTTTAACACTTCCTGAAAAACATATTGAACCGATTGAAATTTTTGAGGCTGTTGCTTCAAGGAAGGAATCAATGCTTTTCCTCCCCGTTCATTTACATATTTAACAAGTTTTAACATGTGAACACGTTCTTCATCCGAATGCGTATAAAGGAAGGCAGCAACCCCTTCCAAACCTTCTGTTTCTGCCCATGATGCCATGGCCAAATAATATTGAGATGAAGCTGCTTCCAGCTCTATTTGCTTGTTTAGGGCTGTTTCTACTTTTTTAGATACCATAATTTGTTATAATTAGTTAGTTAAATCCGTTGGTTTTAAATTATAAACTTCATCCAAAGTTAACAGATTTTACAATAAATTCAATAAGAGTTCGGATAAAAACTACCAAGATTGATTACCTTTGAAAAGTATAACAAAATCAGTAAAAATACCGTTGTACAAAACAGATGAGCGATAGCAATTACAACATATTAGTTGAGAAATTAAATCAATTTATCCGTAAATATTATAAAAATCTTCTACTCAGAGGGCTTATTTATAGTACGGGTTTATTATTACTTTTTTTTATTTCTGTAACATTTCTCGAATACCTTGCTCATTTCAATAGTACCATTCGAACCATATTGTTTTACGCGTTTCTTTTTGCAAGCTCTTTTGTTATTGTCAAATATATCGTTGCTCCCTTTCTCGGTCTCTATCAGCTTCGTAAAACACTTAGCTATGAGCAAGCTGCAACAATCATTGGCAATCATTTTTCAAGCGTACAAGATAAGCTGCTCAACGTATTGCAGCTGCACAAACTCTCTAATAGCAATGATACAAGACTCCTGCATGCTGACTTACTAACTGCAAGTATTGATCAAAAAATACTGGAACTAAAACCCATTCCTTTCACCTCTGCTGTTAATTTGGCGGAGAATAAAAAGTATCTGAAATATGCCTTGGTTCCGATATCACTGCTCATTGTCATTTTATTTACTGCACCAAGTCTTATTACTGATGGGACCAAACGTCTGGTGGCACACAATCAATTTTTTGAAAAAGAGGCACCTTTCCAGTTCGTTATTACCAATGCTGATTTAAAAACGGTTGCTCAACATGATTTTGAATTAAAAATAAAATTGACAGGAGATGAAATTCCGGAGAATGCTTATATCGATATTGATGGAAATGAATTTAAATTATCGAAAGAAAATGTTGTAAACTTTAGCTACCTGTTTAAAAATGTACAAAAAAATATACCCTTTCAATTAACTGCCGACGGTTTTAAATCAAAAGAGTATGAGCTTGTGGCTCTGCCCAACCCTATTTTATTGAGCTTTGATATTACCTTGAACTATCCCGCTTATTTAAATAAAAAAGATGAGCTCATTAAAAATACAGGAGATTTAGTAATACCAGCCGGTACAAAGGTTAGTTGGAATTTTAACACGCAAAACACAGAAGACTTAATTTTGAATTTTGGTGATACAGCATTTCATGTTAACCCATCTTCAAAAGATAAATTCAGCTACACCCATCGCTTATTCAAGGATAAAACCTATGCTGTTAAAACGGCCAACCATTTTTTAAAGAGCACCGATTCCGTTTCTTATTTAATAAATGTAATTCCCGATACGTATCCAAGCATTGACATTCTGGAAAAGAAAGATTCATTGTCTACCAGACGATTCTTTTTTAGTGGGGAAGTAAAAGACGATCATGGTTTTAATAAACTGACATTTAATTACCGGTTTATCATCAATAACGATTCTGCAATAACAGATAACACGATTAAACTAACAACCAACTCAACACCAATCAACATAAACAAAAATGCTACACAGGACCGTTTTTTACATGCCTGGGATTTTAGCAGCTTAAGCATTTCACCAGGTGACCAAATTGAATATTATTTTGAAGTATGGGACAATGACGGAGTTACTGGAAGTAAATCCACACGTTCTCAGAAAAAGATTTTTAAAGCACCAACTTTAAAAGAAATAGCTGAAACAACAGATAAAAATAATGATAAGATCAAAGATGCATTGGAAGAAAGTATTGAAGCTACAAAAAATGTTCAAAAAGAATTAGCTGATTTACAACGTAAAATTGCTGAAAAGAAAGAGCTTACCTGGGAGGAAAAAAAGAAGCTAGAAGATTTGCTTAAAAAGCAAAAAGAACTTCAGAATAAAGTAGAACAAATCAAAAACGAAAACGAACAGAATAATAAACAACAAAATGAATTCAAGCAACCCAATGAGGAAATGCTTGATAAACAAAAGAAGTTAGAGGATCTGTTTGATAAAGTAATGACTCCCGAGTTAAAACAAAAATACGAGGAGCTGCAAAAGCTATTGCAACAATTGGATAAGGATAAAGTACAGGAAGCACTGGAAAAAATGAAGCTGGACAATAAGGATTTGATGAAAGAATTGGATCGCAACCTGGAAATTTTTAAGCAATTGGAGTTGGAACAAAAAATTCAACAAAACATTGAGAAACTAGATGAGCTTTCTAAAAAAGAAGAGGATTTATCCAAAAAATCAGAAGACAAATCAAGTGATGCAAAAGAACAAAAAGATAAGCAAGATGAGTTGAATAAAGAGTTTCAGGACTTGAAAAAAGATCTTCAGGAAATGGAAGAAAAGAATAAAGAGCTCGAGAAGCCTATGAAAATGGAAAACACAGAGCAAAAGCAGGAAGAGATCAATAAGGAGATGCAAAAAAGTAGTGAGCAGCTTAACAATAATCAAAAGAAAAATGCGTCTAAATCACAAAAAAATGCTGCACAAAAGATGCAGGAAATGAGCAAAGAGCTTGCACAGATGCAGGAAAAAGAACAACAAGAGCAGGAAGGTGAAGACATTAATAAATTACGTGATATACTGGAGAATTTAATTCAATTGTCATTTGGCCAGGAAGCTGTAATGACAGATCTTTCAAAAACAAAGGCAAATAATCCACAATATGTAAAATTGAATCAACGTCAAAAGAAGCTGCAGGATGATTCGAAAATGATTGAGGATAGTTTGCTTGCATTAAGCAAGCGGGTTCCACAAATTCAAGCCACAGTAAATCATGAAATCAGCGCAATCAATATGAACATGGAAAAAGCTGGAGATGAAATAAAAGAATCACAAACCATTTCGATGGATGGACGCAATCATCAGCAAGAAGCATTAAGTCGTCAGCAAATGGCCATGACTTCTATTAATAACCTGGCGTTGATGTTAAATGAGGCCTTGCAACAAATGCAGGACGCAGCAAAAAAACAGGGCCCACCAGGTAGTGGCAGTTGCAAAAAGCCAGGAGGAAGTAGTAATAAGCCCTCTATGGCAAATATGCGACAAATGCAGGAGCAGCTGAACAAACAAATTCAGAAATTAAAGGAAGGAATGGAAAAAAATGGGAATAAACCTGGACAAAAACCAGGTTCTTTGGGTCAGGGAATGAGTCAGGAATTAGCTAAATTAGCGGCCCAACAGGAAGCCATTCGAAAAGAGGTGCAAAAAATGGCAGATCAAATAAATAAAGATGGAAAAGGTGGAGGAAATATTGGTAAACTTGCAGAAAAAATGGAAGAGACTGAAACTGACTTAGTAAACAAAATGTTGAGTCAGGAAACCGTTAAACGTCAGCAAGAAATTCTCACAAAAATGCTGGAGAGTGAGAAGGCCGAGAAAGAAAGAGAGATGGATGAACAACGACAATCAAATGAAGCAAAAAATGAAATTTATAGTAACCCTAATGCTTTTTTAGAGTATAACCTTTTGAAACAAAAAGAGACCGAATTGTTGAAAACAGTTCCCCCATCTTTGAACCCGTTTTTTAAAATAAAAGTTAATCAATATTTTAATACCTTTGAAAAATAATGGTACTTGCAGAAAATCAAAAAATACGCATCACATCTAAAGCAGAAAATATCATTCTGGTAGAAAAGATGATCGAAGACATCTGTGATGTTTTTAATATTAGTGAAGATTACTATGGGAATATTCTTGTAGCAATCACAGAAGCCGTAAACAATGCTATTTATCATGGCAATAAAGCGGATCCTACTAAGAATATTGATATTTCTTTTAAATCAACCAAAGGACAAGTATCTTTCACAGTAAAGGATGAAGGAAAAGGTTTTGGTTATGATGCCTTGCCAGATCCTACAAATCCAGAAAATTTGGAGAAAGAAAATGGCAGAGGCGTTTTTCTGATGAGAAACCTGGCAGACAAAGTTTCTTTTGAAGATAATGGAAGCACCGTTATTCTTGACTTTAAAGTTGGTTCCAACTAATTATTCATTGATTTTCCTATTTTATTAAATAATATCCCCTATTTCTTATTCTCGCGAGGAGCTTTCCCCGCGAGTTTTGTTTTTAGCCCAGTCCCATTTCAACTTCCTTTCACTATCTTTGCGAAATGAATTCAGAGTTTCAAGATGTCTTAAAAACCTTATCGCCCCAGTTTGGCGAAGACATAGATGTTCAAGCTATTTTATTTTTGATCGGTGTTCAGGAGTTGGGGAAAGGAAAAGTGAAGTTGTCGAAAAATGAAAAGCTGGATATTATGCACATTGCTATCTGTACATTGCTCTCACCATACGGCTTTTATGAATACAAGGGAATTGATGAAGAGGGTTGGCCCCATTGGCAAGTAAACGAAAAATTGCCTCCTTTAAAACCGCTTCAACAAGAAACGTTAATAAAAGAGGCAATTGTGGAATATTTTAAAACCAATCAGTTGATTTAATATCTATATTCGAACATGTCAGCTCGGGTTTTCAGACATGTCAGTTCGAGCGGAGTCGAGAACGCTATCGAATAATTACTTCTACTTCTGCTGATTTCCCTTCCTCATCCAAACGCAATACACCTACGCCCGTTTTTCCAGGAAGCGTACTCTTCGTTGCAGTTACATCAAAAATAGCAGGTAATTTAACTTCAAATCTTACTACCCCGCTATTATCAGTTGTTCCATCGTATACAACCTGCCCCTGAACACTCGGTGCAGAAAGTTTTACCAAGGCATTCGCAACATCCCTGTTTAATGTATCAACCACATGAACTTTACCATGACACGTTTTGTCTTTACGGCAAGAAGAAGTTGTAAATGCTGCACCAAGCAACAATGCAACACTTCCGAAAACGAATGATTTTAAAATAATCGATTTCATCGGGTGTTTTTTAGTTATGTCCATTAAACAGGTAAATTTGTCTTATTATCTTTGTAATCAACAAATCTAATAAATACTTATGATTTTTCAAAAATATTTTATTGCTTTTTGTATGGTTGTAATAGGGTTCAAAACCACTTCACACGCACAAAATAGTTCTAATAATGTACAAACAAAAGTATTAATCACCACCTCTTATGGAGATATTAGAGTAGTGTTATACAATGAAACTCCTATCCACCGGGATAATTTTATCAAATTATCAAAAGAACATTATTTTGATAGTCTTCTTTTTCACCGCGTTATTAAAGGTTTTATGATTCAGGGTGGTGACCCTGATTCAAAGCACGCCCCAACAGGAACGCTCCTGGGCGAAGGTGGACCATCTTATACCCTTCCAGCCGAATTTAACCCTAAATTATTTCACAAAAAGGGCGTATTGGCTGCTGCCCGTGAATTTGACCTCGAAAATCCAACACGTGCCTCCAGTGGCTCCCAATTTTATATTGTTCAGGGCCGGGTTTTTACAGACTCTTTACTAAATGTTCAAGCCAAGCGCATCACGCGTTCCATGGCACTTAACCATGTCATCAATAATCCCGAAAATGCCGACTTATTGGGCAAATATAAAGATTACTCAAAAAGGGAACTGATGGATAGTGTTAAATATGTGAATTCAAGGATCGATAAAAAAGTAGATCTTGAATTGTTAAACATCACTCCCTACAGCTTCTCCAAAGAACAAAAAGAAATTTATACAACCATTGGTGGTACACCACATCTGGATACAAATTATACCATATTTGGTGAAGTGTACGAAGGACTAGAGATTGTGGATAAAATAGCTGCACAACCCACAGATAAAAATAACAGACCCGAAGAAAACATTCGTATTCTCAACGTATCTATCATTCCTTAATTACCTTTGCAAAAATATATTCAAGTAGATGAAGAATAAAATTGATGAATTATTAAATGAAATAGAGACATTCACTGCAAACTCAAAGGAGAATGTAGAAGAATTTCGTATAAAAATACTGAGTAAAAAAGGCAAGCTTACGGCATTATTCGAAGATTTTAAAACCGTTGACCCTTCGTTACGAAAAGAAGTGGGACAGTTATTAAATAAACTGAAAACCAAAGCACAGGATAAGATCACGCATTTAAAAGAAAAATTCGAATCCGGTACCGATGCTAACGATCAGTTAATGGATCTTAGCTTACCTGCCGAAACACTTTCAATTGGCTCACGTCATCCGTTGTCCATTATCCGGAATCAAATCGTTGATATTTTTTCGAAAATCGGTTTTACTGTTTCAGAAGGACCCGAAATAGAAGATGACTGGCATAACTTTACTGCACTTAATACGCCGGCCGACCATCCTGCCCGTGATATGCAGGATACTTTTTATATTCAGGAAAACCCGGATATTGTTTTGCGTACACAAACATCCTCTGTTCAAGTTCACATCATGGAAGGAAGTCAACCTCCTATCCGCACTATTTCACCAGGTCGTGTTTATCGTAACGAAGCCATATCTGCACGTGCCCACTGCCAGTTTCATCAGGTAGAAGGATTGTATATTGATAAAAAAGTCTCCTTTGCTGATTTGAAACAAACACTGTTGTATTTTTCAAAAGAAATGTTTGGTGAAGAAACAAAGATTCGTCTACGCCCTTCGTTTTTTCCATTTACAGAAATCAGTGCCGAGATGGATATTTCCTGCCCTTTTTGCAAAGGCAAAGGATGTAACATCTGTAAAGGTGCAGGCTGGGTAGAAATTTTAGGCTGTGGAATGGTCGATCCTGCTGTTTTACAAAACTGCAAAATTGATCACACACAATATAGCGGATTTGCATTTGGCATGGGTATAGAGCGCATCACCATGCTGAAATATCAGGTAAAGGATTTACGTTTGTTTTTTGAAAACGATGTACGTTTTCTGAAACAATTTAAATCCGTTATTTAATCTTCTTGTGATGAGTAGCCGAATGGAACAGCTTCAAAAAATGTTGGAAGCAGAACCCCACGACTCTTTCCTAAATTATGCATTGGCTTTGGAACATGGCAAAGCGAATGACATAACAACGGCAATTAAATTAATTTGCGAAATTATCAAACGTGACCCTAATTATCTGGGAGCCTATTACCAGCTTGGTCACTATTATGAACTTAGCAAACAAATAGATGCTGCCATTCAAACCTATAAAAACGGGATTCAGATTGCTATTCAACAAAAAAACAGGAAGACGCAGATGGAATTAAATGAAGCATTGTTGCAATTGGAAGACGAATAGCGATGCTAATGCATTTATTCAGCATAAAATAAATTCCAGATTCAAGCGTATGATTAATGCAAAATAATTAATCTGATGCACCGATCCCTATTCTTCTCTTTATTTATACTCATTCAACACCTTTCGTTTAGCCAAAGCTGGACAAAAATCAGTGACTTCCCTTCCCTTGAAAGAGATGATGGAACGCATTTTATTATTGGCAATACTGCGTTTTGCGGAACCGGTTTTCAAGTTGGGTTCATACTTAGCAAGGAGCTATTTGCATTTGATATGGCCACTGAAACCTGGGACACTGCAGGTTCTTTACCGAACGGAATGGAACGGCAATATGCATGTGGGTTTTCATCGAACAACAAAGGATTCATTTTTGGCGGGATTGCAGGCAGTACCTATTTCAATGATGTGTGGATGTACGATCCTTTATCAAAAAAATGGGTAGGTAAATCTGCTCTTCCAGCTGTTGGTCGAGCTGGGGCAAGTTGCTTTGTAATAAACGATACAGCTTACATTATTGGTGGCAAAACCGCAACAGCTTCTGCAATAAATGAAGTGTGGGCTTACAACATGTCAACAGATACCTGGACATCCAAAGACAGTTTACCTCTTGGGCCGCGTTGGAGAGCTGCAGCAGCATCTTACAACAGTAAAGGATACTTGATCTTCGGAAGAGATGCATCCAATCATTACAGTACAGAATTACTTGAGTATAATCCAGCTACCGGAAACTGGACGAAAATAATTGATTTTCCAGGGAAAGGCAGAACCTATGCTGCACTCAAATCAATGGGGCATGATTTATTGCTTGTAGCAGGTATTGATAGCTTAGGCAATTCGTACAACGACATGTGGCGATTTGATATGTATACATTCAAGTGGTCACAACTCACATCGATACCCGCACAAGGGAGAAGAGGAGGTATTTGCTTTAACAACAATACCACGCTTTATTACACAACCGGTATCAGTCAAACACATAACCGCCTAAAAGAAACCTGGAAAGTTTTTAATCCGACCACTATTGAAAAAAATGCATGGGACAAATTTGTTGAGGTGTTTCCTAACCCAACATCTCATCAACTCACTGTTGCAATTCATTCACAGGAGTTAAAAATCAATTACATCGAATTACAAAATACAATTGGGCAAACCGTTAAAACGATTGATAGACAATTCATTTCAGGCAATACACTAGAAATTGACTTAAGCGATTTGCCAAAAGGTTTGTATTTATTAAGCCTGAAAAGCGAGCAAGGAATTATTGCAAAAAAGGTATTGAAGAATTAAATTATTTATTCTAATACTTATGACCTCCGGGGTCATACACAATTTGAAACAATGCTTCAAGCAACTATTTCAAACTATTATAAATCGCAATCACTTTTTGCTTTTCCTGTTCTGCTCCCTGATCATTTCCTGCTTTAATTCGTTTATCAAGCTCTGCTTGCAAATCCGTTAACACCTTTTTCAGGTAATTCTTTCCGTATGGATTGTATGTATTTTCATTCACATATGAAACCAGGAAACCCAAGGCATTATCAAGGATTTCATAATTGGTTACTCTTTTTAAAAAAGCTCCATAAGGCATCACAAACTGTTTTAAATAATACACTTTAAATTCTTCTGCTGCTTTTATAAAAAAATCGTTGTTTTCTGCTGAACCATAATCTGCGTATACTTCCATAATTGCAGCATACAGCGATCTGTTATCTTCATTCTCCAGGTCCTTGGCAGCAGCCATTGCAGCCTGTGGATCTATTTTTTTAAGCCCAATCAATCCTGATCCAATAACCTCATATGCTTTATCTTTTAATGCTGTTTCGTATGTAGCACGTAAATCCACGTCTTTATAATTTGCAGCTAAAAAATCAAGCGCTGCTTCTCTTACCTGGGCTTTATCATCGGTAGCAAGTTTCATCAGTTTGTTTTTAATTTCCTGCTCATTCCCTGTTAAACATAGCTTCAGCATGTAAGCAGCTCTTAATCGCAATCCCCAAAATTTATCGTCTAACGCAGCAATAATTGTTTTTGATGCTACCAGTTTTTCTGCAGTTGTTGCCAATGTATCTGTTTCTTTTAATGCCATTGCACTCAATGCCTCTGCGCGATCAAGATACAACGGTGCATGTTCATACTGAAATGCCCATTCGTTCACAGACTTTATATCTGTTTTCCGGCACAGCAATACCTTTTGCGCATCTACATTTACCAAATTGGGTTTTTGAGGAACATCAAAATAAAATTCCTGGTAAGCAGTTTCGACCCGCACTTTTTTCCGTTCCACTGCCCCCCCGCTGTATATATCAATGTACATAGGTATCTCATACACTGGCATTTTTGCAAGATCCTGTGTTTGTTTGATGGCAATTTTTTCTTTTTTTGTTGTTTCATCATACGATGCACGAATTGTCAATTCTGGATGTCCTGGTGATAAAAACCATTGATTGAAGAACCAGTTTAAATCTTCACCGGTAACCTGTTCAAATGCCAATCTCAAATTATGAATCTCTGCTGATTTGAATTTGTTAGTTTCCAGGTATAGTTTTAATGCCGCAAAAAAAGCATCATCACCAACATATGTGCGAAGCATGTGAAGCACCTGTCCTCCTTTGTTATAGCTATGTCTGTCAAACATATCTTCCCGGTCATCATAATGAAATCGTATAAGTGTCTCTTTTTTTTGAAGCGACTCCCTTAAATAGATATTTCGTGATTGCTGGCTCCACTGATCTGCTGCATCTTTTCCATATTTATATTCATTCCACAAGTATTCACCATATGTTGCAAATGATTCGTTCAAGGGTAAATTACTCCACGACTCCGTTGTAACAAGATCACCAAACCATTGATGAAACAACTCGTGCGAGATGACATCTTCATAATCTTCGTATAACAGTTCCCTAGCTGTTCTATTCATAAATTCGCCATGCAAAGTAGCGGTAGTGTTTTCCATCGCTCCTGAAACATAATCACGCACAACAATCTGCGAATATTTGTTCCAGGCATAATCCACTCCTAGTTTCTTTGAAAAAAACTCCATCATTTCCGGCGTATTTCCAAAGATGTTTCTTGCAAATGGTTCATATTTTTTTTCTACATAATAATTTACTTCTTTGTCTCTCCATTTATCTTTTACAATTGCAAAATCTCCAACAGCCATCATAGCAAGATATGGAGCATGAGGGAGTTCCATCTTCCAATAATCTGTATGTGTTCCATCTCCATTACTGGAAACGGATATTAATTCGCCATTGGAAAGTGTTACATATTTATCCTCTGTAGTAATAAATATTTCCTGTGTCATTCGTTCATTGGGTTTGTCAATCGTTGGCATCCAGGCAGAGTTGGATTCCGTTTCTCCCTGTGTCCATATTTGCTGCGGTTTATCTTTATCCTTTCCATCAGCGTTGATAAAATATAAACCTTTGTCATCCTTAATTGCAACACTACCTCCACCTTTCTCGAGTTCATCCGGTTTAGCGATGTAGTCAATAAAAATCTGATACACTTCCGAATTTGAATACACTTTATCAAGTTCAATGTGAATTGTATTATTTTTATAGGAGTAATTTAGATTTTTTCGGGAACCATCTGTTAACAATGCGACTTCTTTAATTTCCATACCTCTGGCATCAAGTTCCAGGATATTTGTTGGGTAAAAATAAGGCTTGAGTGTCAGAGTCTCCTTTCCATAAAGATATTTCTTGTTCCAATCAAAACTAACTTCCAGTTTTGTGTGAATGATATCGTTTATGCGGGTTGCAGAAGCCCTGTAAATAGGTTTAACGGGGTCTTTCTCTTTTACAGCAAGTGTATCAAGATTGATTATCAGTGGTTTGTCTGCCATCTTTTTTGAAGGAGAACAAGCCTGAAAAAGAGCAGCAAAAATAAGGATTAGAGAGATAAACCGATTTAAATTCATTGTCATGTATATTGCTCATCAAGTTTACGAAAAATACCTTGTTGTCATTCAAAATATTTGATAAGCGGTAAAAAAACAACATTTTATCAGAGGTCTTTTCCGAGCAAATAAATAAGTACCTTTAGGCTTCGATTCAATTATTACCACATTGTTTTTTTATGGAACAATGCTTGGTGCTATGTGATACAAATTTTTAAATCCACAAAAAATGAGACATCAAAACTCCCGCAGAAATTTTATCAAAAAATCAGCAACACTTGCATTAGGAACACTTGCAATAAATACGATTGCAGGTAATTTATTATCGGAAACCGCCTCAATTAAAAAAGATGATTTCGAAAATTTAAATGATGGTAATAAATTTACACTTCCTCCCTTACCGTATAGATATGATGCATTGGAACCTCATATTGATAAAATGACCATGGAGATTCACTATTCAAAACATCATCAGGGTTATGTAAATAATCTGAATAAAGCATTGGAAACGGCCGATGCTTCGATAGTGGGAACATCACCCACGCTGGAAAGTTTGTTCTCAAAAATGGATCGGTTACCCGATGCCATACGAAACAATGCAGGTGGGCACTACAATCATTCTTTGTTTTGGACGCTCATGAATGCCGGTAATATGGGAGAAAATAAGCCAGCAGGAAAGCTTGCCGATGCCATCAAAACCACCTTCACATCGTTTGATGAATTTAAAAAACAATTCTCAGATGCTGCCAGTAAGCGTTTTGGTTCGGGCTGGGCCTGGTTGGTTGTTAAAGACGGAAAATTAACAATCGGTTCCACTGCAAACCAGGATAATCCTTTAATGAACATAAGCAGTGTAGAAGTGAAAGGTAGTCCGGTTTTAGCACTGGATGTATGGGAACATGCTTATTATTTAAAAAATCAAAACAGAAGAGCCGATTATATTTCGAGTTGGTGGAATGTGGTGAACTGGAAAAAAGCGGAGGAGTTGTTTGCTGCAGCTAAAT
>DAORKB010000069.1:0-2646 GCA_035439365.1 Bacteroidia bacterium | reverse complement strand
TGGTGGAATGTGGTGAACTGGAAAAAAGCGGAGGAGTTGTTTGCTGCAGCTAAATAAACTGATACTTGTCTAACATATGAGTTAAATCCTATGTATCTATGTGCCTATGTGTTTATTTTTTTAACCACATAGGCACATAGTTACAAAGGATTTTTAGTTATACCAATGAAATATCGAATTGAACCAAATCAACAAACTCCTGAACACGTGATTCAACCTGATCATTTGTAAGATTCACTAAATTTTCAGTTCCAAATTTCTCTACGCAGAAAGAAGCCGTAGCAGAACCAAAAATAATCGCTCGTTTCATGTTGTCAAAAGAAATATCTTTTGTTTGTGCTAAATAACCGATGAATCCGCCTGCAAAACTATCACCTGCTCCTGTCGGGTCAAATACATCTTCTAACGGAAGAGCCGGTGCAAAAAACACTTGTTCTTTATTAAACAACAAAGCTCCGTGTTCTCCTTTTTTAATGATCAAATATTTAGGGCCCATTTTTAAGATTTTTTGAGCTGCTTTAACCAATGAATACTCTCCTGATAATTGGCGAGCCTCTGCATCATTAATGGTTAATACGTCGATCATTGTCAAGGTTTTTTTCAAATCGTCCAACGCAATGTCCATCCAAAAATTCATGGTATCCAATACAATCAGTTTAGGACGTTTTTTTAATTGTGACAATACACTTTGCTGAACAGCAGGTACCAGGTTTCCAAGCATCAAAAACTCACAGTTTTGATACGCTTCCGGAACAACCGGATTGAATTTCTCCAATACATTCAGCTCTGTCACCAATGTATCACGGGTGTTCATATCATTGTGGTACTTACCAGCCCAAAAAAACGTTTTTTGATCTTTTAGCACCTGTAAACCATCCGTATTAATGGCGTGTTTTTGAAGCAATTTGATGTGCTCTGCCGGGAAATCACCGCCTACCACAGAAACCAGGTTAATGTTTTTGGTAAAATAGGATGCTGCTAACGAAATATATGTTGCGGCACCTCCTAAGATTTTATCGGTTTTTCCGAAAGGTGTTTCAATAGCATCAAATGCCACCGAACCTACTACTAATAAGCTCATATGTTATTTTTTAGAAAGATTTTGCACAAATATATTGCATATTTGCTTTGAACATAGTAATATTGCACTCCTTTTTAAGGGAAAATTCCTTCTTAGCTCAGTTGGTTAGAGCATCTGACTGTTAATCAGAGGGTCACTGGTTCAAGTCCAGTAGAAGGAGCAGAAAAAACAAGGGTTACAGGTCATATGATTTGTGACCCTTTTTAGTTTATATGCAGTTAGAACACTACTAACTTGCATATAACTTGCATAGAGTAACTCATGTTTTAGCCATTATTCTTCAAAAATGGCAACTTTAAAACTCACAGTGTAGAGGTGGCAGATCAAATCCAAACCGTTCAAAAATTCTCAGGTCTTTCATTGCATAGATAATGTTATCAATTGCAGAAACATAAATAATAGGTGCTACCTTTCTTTCGTTTTTCTTTTTCATTGTATTTATGGGCGTTTTTATTTAGTTTACTACTACCTTCTTATTCCCGATTGTCCCTGAAACATTCAAACATTCGGGTTTCGTTTTTTATAACACCTAATAAAACGACATATTCTTTACACGTTTTTCCCCAACTATATCTCTAGATTATTATCATTTTCTATATACATTTTAATAACATGTATAGAAAACGCTCATTTTCTATACATATCGTCTGCTTATTTAGCTTCACTTGCACCACCCAATAAATTATACAGATCGGTATTTATATAGTAATTATCTCTTCCTATTTTTTGTTTATGTAATATTCCTATTTTCGATAATTCATCCAAATACCTTGTTGCAGTAATTCTAGTTACATCTAAATCCTCCATTACAAAGTCTATTTTTGTATACGGATGCCGGAAAATATTATTTAATATATCCTGACTATAAATTTTAGGTAGTTCAACTCTTAATTTTTGTTTATGTTTTAACATTAATACCTTAATTCCATTTATCTGTTGAATAGTTTGTAAGGCCGTTTGCTCAATCCCGTCCAATATAAAAAGCACCCAATCATGCCAGGCATTGTCGGTTCTAACTTTTTGTAATAACCGGTAGTAATCTGATTTATTTTGATTAATATATCGACTTAAATACAAAATGGGGATTTTGAGTAAGCCCTCTTTCACAAGATATAATATATTAATAATTCTTCCTGTTCTCCCATTACCATCGTAAAAGGGGTGTATGCTTTCAAACTGATGATGTACAACAGCCATTTTTATTAAGGGATCCCAATCAGACAATGAATTATCGTTCATGAATTTTTCCAGATTATCCATCAACTCTGTAATTTCCTTATTATGTTGCGGAGGAGTATAAATTATCTCACCTGTTTTATCATTTTTTAAAGATGTTCCGGGTAGCTTACGAAAACCTGCATTATTACTCTCTATTATGGATTGAATTTCTAAAATATGCTTGTTGGAAATAAAACCTTGTTCCTTTACTATTTCAAAACCTTTACGCAATGCTAAAGCATAGCTATGAACTTCTTTTGATGCGATGCTAACAAATTGTTTTCCCATAGGGTCAGCGAGATACAACTCATCATGAGTGGTAATAATATTTTCAATCGCAGAACTAT
>DAORKB010000068.1:0-15476 GCA_035439365.1 Bacteroidia bacterium | reverse complement strand
ATTGATTCTTTATAAAAAATAAAACTTTTGCTTCCGTTACCAAATTCAACTTCTAACGGTTGATTTTGTGAAGCCATTTCTGCCAATGTTGATTGAAGGTATTCAGGATCTTTTATCTTCACAGAATCTACATTCGGGCCATAAGCGATTACAATTTTTTTTGTTGAGTCGGTGTAAATAACGGGAACCGAGGCTGAGTTAATTGCAACCTCTGAAATGAAGGATTTCACAAGATCGTCCAGAACGATTTTTAATTCTGAAAATAGTTTGGAGTCTTTATAGTATAAATAATTTTTCTGACCCTTGTATATATTAATTTCAATAGGCTCCTGCATGGATGCCATTATTTTCATTTGTTCAACCAGATAATCCATATCCTTTTCTTTTGTAGAATCAAGATTTCTGGAAGTAATTGGAACGCCATCTTCGCTGGCAAGAATTACAGGCACTGTTGTATTGTCTGAAACCACTTTTAGTACAAAACTATAATCACTTAACTCATAGGTAAGCTGACGCGATGCTTCTGCCCAGAGCTGGACCTTTTTTCGTTCATCAACTTTTATTTTGTTAAAAAGTTCGTTGGTATATTTTACGAGGTTGGCCTTTTTTTGAATCGCATCGGCCCAAAGCTTTACTTTTACACGTTCTTCCTTTGCAATTTTAGTTACCAGCAAGTTTGCATACCATAAGGATGCTCCAACAATTAAGACAGCCGCTACGACTAACCATAATTTCCATTGTTGTTTTCTTGAGTAAATATTCACAAATTTCCTTTTTCAGTACTAATTAAGTTCTCGGCTTCGCTCGAACTGACAATATATTTTCTTCGAACTGACAAATACATGTTCTTTGTCATCGTTTCAAATGAAGTTTAAATTTACTTCTTTTTTAGAAATCTTCCTCTTCCTTTTTAGGTTTCTTTAATTCTTTTTTCTCTGTTTTTTTATCTGCTTCCTGCCATTTTATTGCTGATTTCTTCCCTTTTTCAACGGGTGCTTTTTGAGGGAGCGTCGTATCTTTTTTAAACAAGCCGAATTCATCCTTTAAAAGTCCTTTAAAATTCTGTTTTTCCACTTTCAGATCCTGCTTAACATTTTGAACTGCACTCTTGGAATCGTATTTAATAACAGGATGACTCGTAGTTCCTGTCATTCTTAAAAATAAATTGGTTCGTCCCAACCCATCATCTGCTACTTGTCCAAATTCATCATTCTCTTTTTTTGCACGTTTTGCCTTCCCACTCAACAGTTCATTTAACGACAATTTTATTCTGTAATTGATTTTGCCATCAAAACCGTGGGTTCCGGAGGTTGTCAAATTAATGGCACTTGATCTTATTTCCATTTTTGGAATTGTAACCATTTGCTTCTTGATTTCAATTTGATTTTTCAAAGTGGCAAACCTAATATTTTCGAGCTCTTTTAAATCGATAAAGCGCGACAAACTTTTCATCGACTCCACATTGTTTAGCTCCCCATTTTCTATACTCAAATCTGCTCCTACATATAATTTATCCATATCCATCTTTAACTCGGGAGAATATTCGGAAAAGAACTGAAGCTTGCAAGTCGCGAGCCCTTTGATATTCTTATCCATGATGCTAGTTTGTCCAAAATTTTCAAACTCAGAAAACAACTGACTGATGTTTATTTTATTAAAATCGGAAAAGCAGGTCACCACCAGGTTGGTTGTATCACTTCCGTCAACCACCCCGCTTGTATGAATAATGCCACCCATTGTAGACAGGGTTATTGGGTCTATAACAAGTTTTCTGTCTTTTAGCTGTACAATGCCTTTTATTTCTTTTGCTGTAAATTTTCTGAATTTCAATTCTTCAATTTCGCTGTTTAAATTCACATTGATGTGTTCGGAGAATTTAAGTTTGTACTTACTTTGTTTCGCCTCATCTGCTTGCTTGTTCGCCAGTATTTCATTCAAATTAATCATTTTCGAGTGTAAGGTGGCTTCTACATCAATATCCTGTTTATCTTTTAATACATAACCAACAATGTTTCTAAAAAAACCCTTAAGCTCAAAATCACTGCTTGAAACATTTCCGGAAAAATGATTTACTATTAAATCGTTATTATTGAACTTAAAATCGCCATTGATATTTGAAAATTTAAGGATGTTATTTTTTAACTGAAGGTTCATGTTGCTTATTGCTAAATCGCCGGCTGTTGTTACTTCTTTATATAAACCCGTGTTTGCATCTCTGTTGTTTGCTTTAAATAATGCATCGATGACAACCATTCCTGAAATCTGTTGGATCGTATCCAGTTTTACAAAATGTTGTAATTCGGACAGATTGAAGGTTGCTGTAATTTTGCCATTAACAGAGGGGTTACTAAAATTGAGGATGGATAATTCACCTTTTAATTGTTCCTTGTTTATGGTTGCAGAAAATGATTTTAATGTCAATGCAGAAGGCTGCTTTTTATCGAGCGATCCATTGGTGTAATGTCCTTTCAAATTAACATTTTTCAGCATAATTTTTTCCTGTGTCTGTTCGATGGTTGCGTTCCTCATTCCAAAGTCAGCAATAATCTGAGGGGATTGATCTGTAGTAAATGCTCCTTGTATACTTGCATCAAAATAGAAATCACCTGTACTCTTGTATTCTTCAATTTTCTTTTTGTACTGTTTAGGAATCAAAGACAATAATGATTTTATATCCATATCTTTTCCTTTGATTGCAATATTTAAAATTGGTTGTGTAGATGCCTGAAATACTTCTCCACCTGTTTCAAAAGTCAGATCTTCTATTTTTATTTTTCCATACCCTATTTTATACGCATCAACGGCATTGTCGACATTCAAGGTCAAATCTATGAATACATTTTTCTTCTTTAAAAAATAAATACTATCCTGTTGAATTGTATGGATAAATAGTTCGCCAGTTGTTTTTAATGCGTATTTTTTTTCTGAAAATTCTCCGGAGAGGTCACTTTCATTTATTGTTAAATCTGTAGTTTGATGTTGCTGATGGTTTTTATAAATGACCCTTATTTGCGTCATCTTGATTTTTTCCAATGCAAATGCAAAATTGGTGTTTGTCGTGTCAGTTGATTTTTTCCAGAAATGATAGTTATCTTCTCCGTTTTCATCTATTCGGATATTCAGTACCACATTATCAATTTCGATTTTCTTGATGTGATAATTTTTTTTAAAAATATCGGGAAGATTAAATTGAAAAGAAATCCGGCTGGCTTTAAAAAGTGTATCCTTGTTTTTATTTTTAATTGCATCCATCGCTTTCAGATTCTTAAAATCAACGGAAGCATAGGGGAAGTTTTTTATAATTGAAAAATTGATGTCTTTCGTATCAATGATAACAGGAGTGTTCAGCTGTTTATTCAACTCATTGATAACATACTGTTTTACTTCCGATTCATACATTACACCAATACCGACCGCTATTCCAATGAGTGCTGTACAGGATAAAATGATATAAAGGATTACCCTCCCAATTTTTTGAATAAATTTTTGGATCGGAGAAATGGAAGAAATTGTATTGTTATCAGGCACCAGGTTCATTACATCATCAGCTTATACTACAAAGTTTACAAAAAACGATGCACTAAAATGGTCTTTCAAAAAGATGTTATCAATAACGAAAAGTGGATAAGTTTAGTATGGGCAAATCCTTTATAAAACAAGAATTCCGGGTCATTTTATTGATCCGGAATTCTCACAATCTGATATTTTACTACTTGTCCTCACTAATCATTTTGAGGATACCAACTTCGGCATCTGTTAAAAACCTCCAACGGCCACGGGCCAGCTCCTTTTTGGTTAAGGAACCAAACATTACCCTGTCGAGTTTACGGACATTATAGCCCAGATGCTCAAATATTCTTCTAACAATGCGGTTCTTACCGGAATGCAGTTCAACACCTATCTGTGTTTTATCTTTCCCATCTCCTACGTACGTCACTTCATCCACTTTTATTTGCCCATCTTCCAGCTCCAATCCTTCGGCAATCTGATCAAGATCCTGCTTTTTTAATGGTTTATCCAGTTCAACATGGTATATTTTACGCACGCCATACCGAGGATGTGTCAATTTCTTTGTTAATTCCCCATCGTTTGTAAACATCAGTAAACCTGTTGTTGACCGATCGAGTCGACCAACAGGGTAAATCCGTTCTTTACATGCATTTTGTACCAGTTCCAGTACCGTTCTGCGTTTTTGAGGGTCATCAATGGTGGTGATGTAATCTT
The DNA here is from genome assembly GCA_035439365.1 of Bacteroidia bacterium. Lineage (GTDB taxonomy): Bacteria > Bacteroidota > Bacteroidia > 2-12-FULL-35-15 > 2-12-FULL-35-15 > 2-12-FULL-35-15. The sequence continues at coordinate 11,252 of DAORKB010000068.1, read as the reverse complement.
TGGGTTTATTCAACACCAGATAAACCATTTTTTCCTTTTTCAGGGTTTGTCCACCGTACTTAATAATATCAGTTGGTTTCACGCGATATCCCATCTCGGTTATGGTTATCCCGTTTACCTGTACAACCCCGCTTTCTATCAATTCATCAGCTTCTCTTCGCGAACAAATACCCGCATTTGAAATATATTTATTTAAACGAATTAACCCATCTTCTTTTTCACGGGAATGTTCGGAAGTATTTTTCTTTTTACCATCGAAAGTCTTTTTCACATAGGGTTTCCGGATGTAGGCCGGACGCTTCTTTTCAACGTTTTCATCCTCTTTACCATAATTAAAATCCCTTTCATCCAGGTCGTATGGATTTAACGCCTTTGATTTATTTGAATAAGATGGTTTGCTATCAGTTGATCTATCCTTTTTAAAAGAACCTCTTTTATCATTCTTTTTAAAATCCTTGTAACTACGTTCTCCTTCACTTTTGCGATTTCTATCAAAAGTTGGTTTATCGTTATCGGATTTATCTTTTTTGAATGTCTTCTCCCGTTCCTTATCTTTTTTGAAACCACTAAATTCACCTTCTCTATTGCGACCACGCTCTTTTTTATCCCCACTTTTATAGCTGTGTGTTTTTTCTTCATCATTCGATCGACGGCCTTTTGTAAAATCGGAAGGACGGGCATTATCCCGGTAGCGTTCAAAAGATGATTCTTTATCTTTTTTGAATGATGGTTTAGAAGATCTTGGCGATTTTTCCCCATCATTACGCTTCGTTGCGTAATCATCTTCGGAACGAAAATCCTTTTTATCTTTTTTGAATCTACTTCCTTCTTCTTTTAGTGGTTTTTCTTTTTTATCACTAAATTTCTTTTTCCCTTTTGAAGAAGGGCGTTTATCATCTTTTGCCATTGGCGCATTTTTTTTGCAAAGGTACGAATTTTAACCACATACAGGTTAATTGCCAAATAGGAATGCGTTTTCAATGTGATTAACCGTTGCCTGATCACTGATTTTATCAAGAATGACAGATATGATATCGAATCGAACTTCCAGATCCAGCTGTTTTTGTTGAATATATCCGTTTGCTGCTTTTCGGAGGTTGCTTTGTTTTTGTTTGGTGACAAATGTTTCCGGGTCGCCAAAATAATTGCTGCTTCGTGTTTTCACTTCTGCAATAATCATTACTCCCGAATGAACAGCGATAATATCGGCTTCTAAATTGCGGTGGCGCCAATTGGTTTCTAAAATCGTATATCCCTTTTCTTTCAGGTAAACTGTGGCTAATTTTTCTCCTTTTGTACCACATTCGTTGTGTTCTGCCATACTGATAGTTGTGTTATAATTAATTTTAATTTGCTATGAAACTTAATTGCATATTTTAATGTATCTTAACTTCGAAATTTGTAATGCTCAAAATTAACTAACCATAAGGCCATATGAAAAAATACATCTTGCAATTTATTTCGATTGTTGTAATGGGTATCGTATTCTCTACAGTTGCAACTGCACAGTCTTTTGAGGGAATAATTGAGTTTAAAAAAGAAACCCCAACAGATACAATCAACTACGTGTACTATGTAAAAGACTATCTGGTTAGAATCGATGAAATTGGCACCAAATCACATAAAGCAGAAGGAACATTTTTAATTGATATGGATCAAAAAACGATGAAGTCACTTAATCATGACCGTAAACTCTATATGGATCAACCTACACCTGCCGCACCGACATTAAAAGGAACATGTACCGTGACGAAAGCAGACGTAAAAAATTTGCAAGGCTATAAATGTGTGGGCTACGTGGTGACAAATACAGAAGAGAACACCAAAATTTCTTATTGGGTTGCTGATGGTAAATTTTCATTCTTTGAAAAATTATTGCGTCAATTGAATCGTAAAGACAAATCATCCGTTTATTTTCTTCAAATTCCTTCCATTAAAAATAGCTTCCCAATGCTTTCCGTTCAACAAAGTCTGGATGGAAAAGATCAAATGCGTTTGGAGGTGACGAAGATTATCAAAAAAGAAGTAGACCCTACCATGTTTGATGTTCCTAGGGATTATAATAAATTTGAAAACTAATCATCCCTGCATTGTCTTTCTTATCTTATCTATCAACTGTTATTCATGTTTCAACATCGCTTGAAGCTGAATTAGCAAGAATCACTGTGCCAACAACCGCTTTAAAAAATCAATCTCTTCTGGAAATTGGTAACCGTTGTAGCGATTTATTTTTTGTAGAGAAAGGATTGTTACGTGGCTATTATTTAGATGACGGAAAAGAAATTACCAATTGGTTTGGACAGGAAGGAGAATTTGCAACAAATTTTTATTCATTTGTTGCTGAAAAACCTTCTTTTGAAACGATTCAGGTAGTTGAAGATTGTGAACTCCTCCAGCTTTCGTTTCGCAACCTACAGGCACTTTATGTAAAATTTCCGGAAACAGAACGATTGGGAAGAATTATTACAGAAAATTATTACATCAAACTGGAAGAGCGTTTATTAAGCCTTCAATTTAAAACTGCCAAAGAACGCTACCAACATTTTGTTAAATCAAAACCTAATTTGTTGCAGCGTACATCGCTTGGGCAAATTGCATCCTACCTTGGAATTACGCAGGAAACACTGAGCCGGATCCGATCCGAATTATAAATCTAATCCACTTTATATTTTTAACAGATTTCATTTTTTGATAAATGTCAAAATGCAGATTATTTCTTCGTCTTAATTTTGACCCATTAATCAAAAAAACAACTATGAAAAAGCCATCAAATGCATTTATTGCTGCCTCCTGGGTAGCATTGTTTACCGGAGGAATTACTTTCAACGTAGGTCTCTGGAACGCAGATATGCAATTAAATGAAAAAGGTTATTATTTTACTGTATTAATGTTCGGATTATTTTCGGCAGTATCGCTACAAAAAGCAGTGCGTGATCAAATGGAAAATATACCTGTAACAGGAATCTATTATGGCATATGCTGGTTTTGTACCATCCTTTCCATTTTATTACTTGTTATTGGTTTGTGGAACGCGGAAATGCTTAGAAGTGAAAAGGGTTTCTACGGGATGTCTTTTGTTCTTGCTTTATTTTCTGCCATTGCAGTACAAAAAAATATCAGAGATAGTCGCCTTAGCGAAGAAAAAGCGAAAACTGAGTTAAAGCAGCAGGAAATTTAATCCTGGCCTGAAGAGATCCTGGATGAATCACCAAATTCATTCAGGATCTCTATATTTACAGACAAATAAAGTTCGATGAAAAAAATATTACCACTATTGATCCTTTCTGTATTTATGCACTCCTGTTCAACTCAAACAAAAAAAGAAGAAGAAAAACAAGAACCCGATTTTTGTACTTCTATTCATGGTGACAGCATTCCACGTTTGTCTGAAGAGCTGGCTCCGTTTGATGATTTAATGAAACATCAGACTGGTGTTTTCTCTATGGAAAATGGGGATGAAGCCATGATTACCCGCGCATGGTTAAGCGAAAATGCCGAAAAAACAATTGATGTACAATACTTTATTTTTTCGTTGGATAATGTCGGACTAATTGCTGTGGATTATCTGGTTCGAGCTGCTGACAGAGGTATTAAAGTGCGAATTCTAGTGGATGATATTTTAGTGGATGCGGATGAGGAGAAACTTTTGACACTTGATTCACATGAAAATATTACAATTAAAATTTACAACCCTTCGATCAATATCGGGAAAACGATTTTTCAAAAAATAAAAAATTTAAAAAATGATTTCAGAGGTGTTAACCAACGGATGCATAACAAAACATTTATTGTTGATGGTAAAGTGGTAATCACCGGAGGGAGAAATATTGCAGACGAATATTTTGATTATGATCATGAATATAATTTTCGTGATCGGGATGTATTGTTGATCGGAGGAATAAGCCCAACCATTCAACAATCATTCAATACATTTTGGGACAGTCCTATCAGCAATAAATTAAGTTCCCTATTGGATACAGCTGCTTACAAAATTAATGCAGCACCTAAATTTGAGCAGTTGCACCAATATGCTTGTAATCCTGAAAATTTCTGGCCACAGGTAAGAGAAAAAATAAAAACCATCCCGACAGCATTTCAAGCCATTCAAAAATCCGGTTCCTTGCAATGGGTAGATCGTGTTGTATTTGTAAGTGATGATCCAGGTAAAAATGACGGCTCACATGGATTAGGTGGGGGTGGAAATACAACAACGGCTTTATTGAAACTGGTACAAGAAGCAAAAATTTCTATTGTTATTCAATCACCTTATTTGGTTACAACCGACCTTGGTAAGAAATTATTTAAAGATGCTGTCGATCGTAAAGTAGATGTAAAAGTGATGACCAACAGTCTTTCCTCAACTGACAATTTGCAAGCATTTAGTGGTTATCAACGTGATCGGGAAGCATTATTAAAAACAGGAATCAACATATTCGAATACAAACCAGATGCTCCCGTAAGATACAAGTTGATGACAGGTGCATTACAGAAAAAAGTAAACTTCTCGCCTATTTTTGGTTTACATGCAAAGACCATGGTTATTGATGGAAAAATAACTGTTATTGGAACGTTTAATCTGGATCCACGAAGCGCCAATTTAAATACGGAATGTGTGGCCATTATTTATTCTGAAAAAATAGCTCAGGAAGTTTTAAAAGAAATTGAAGAAGAATTAAAACCAGAGAATTGTTGGGAAACGACTGTGAACTTTAATCCGGATAAAGAAGCGGGTGTAAAGAAAAATTTGAAAACGAGGGCGATGAAGGTGGTGCCGAAGGGGATACTTTAATTCAGAGTGAGTGATGAGTGTGAGTGTGCAAGTGAAAGATGGTGATGTTACCAACTCAATTGTCGTGACACTGTGACTACAATTGTATTCTCTATTTATAAGTTATTCGAATTACCCTTTTCTAAATAATGACCAAATTGGTCCGTCGAAAAAGAAGTCTCCTACCGGCTGGTATAGGGCACAAATTTGGAGCGAGAGTATATTCGTTCGCTATGCTCGCTCTGATTTTGTGGTTCCGGCGGGAATCGAACCCACATCAAAAGTTTAGGAAACTTCTATTCTATCCATTGAACTACGGTACCAGGAAATAACAATAAAATAATGCTATTTTCGTCTGCAAAGATAACTTTTCAAACGCTTATAGCAAAGTGTATATATATACTACCTCTATAAATTCTGCATAAAATAATCTGTAATTTTTTGAAACAAATGCTCCCGGTCTTTTCCTAATACGTTGTGGTAATGTCCGGGGTAAACAAAATAGTCTACTTGTTTTCCTTTGTCTACACACGTTTTTAAAAACATCAGACTGTGTTGCCAAACCACTACATCATCGGCTGTACCATGAATAATCATGAGCTTGCCCTGTAATTTATCTGCATATTGCAGCAGATTGGATTCTTTGTATCCAGTTGGGTTTTCCTGTGGCGTATCCATGTAACGCTCGGTATACATAATTTCATAATAGCTCCAATCGATTACAGGTCCGCCGGCTACAGCAGCTTTAAAAATACCTGGGTAGCGTGTCATCATCGATACTGTCATAAAACCTCCGTAACTCCAGCCATAGATACCCATCCGGAGTGTATCTACAAATTTTAATTTTTTCAGATAGCTTACGCCAACCAGTTGATCTTTTAATTCCTCTGTACCCAGGTGTCTGAAGGTAGCTTGCTCAAAGGCTAATCCTCTGTTGGCAGTCCCTCTTCCATCCAATGTAAAAAGTATAAACCCTCTTTCTGCCATGTATTGAAACCACAAGTCGGCCCCTCCTCCATTCCAACTATTGTTGATGAGCTGAACGTTTGGTCCGTTATATTGCCAAACAATTACCGGATATTTTTTTGTTGAATCAAAATTGGTGGGCTTGTACATTCGGCAAAATAAATCATCGCCCCTTTCACTTTTTAATTTAAAAATACTCAGATCTCCCAATTTATAATCTTTAAGCGGATTTTCTGCGGTTAAAAGTGTATTTACTTTTTTACCCTTCGTCGAATAAATTGCAATTTCTCTTGCAACAGTGGTGCTTTGAAAATTATCTAAAACGTATTTTCCATTATCACTTAGCCAGGGAATACTTTTATCTTTTTCGCTATACCAGGGTGAATGCGTTCCTTCGCCACTGGTAATCCGTGTTACTTTCGTTTTCTTCAGGTCAACGCTATATAAATTACGTGTAATTGGGCCCTCTGCTGTTGATGTGTAAAATACTTTGGTTCCCTTTTCATCAAACCCACTTACAGCAGTTACCACCCATTTGCCTTTTGTAAGTTGTTTGTATTCTCCCTTCAAATTATATAAATACAAATGGTTGTACCCATCTCTCTCCGATTGCCAGATAAACTGATCCGCATGATTTGGAACAAATAGCATCGGGTTCTTTGGGTGAACGTACTTATCATTCTTTTCTTCAAATACTGTTTTTTCAAACAATCCCGTTATGGAGCTGTATGAATTCAATTTCAGATGGTTTTGCTCCCTGTTTAAAACTGCAATATATAAATGTTGTTCATCAGGACTCCAGGTTATATTGGTAAGATATTGGTCTTTGGGTGTGCCGGTTTGCATAAAAACCGTTTTACCCGTTTGAACATTGTAAATACCAACAGTTACCTCATGACTCTTATCACCAGCCATTGGATATTTAATAAGGTTTGCTTTTGCAGGTCTAGCGGTCCAATCGATGATGGGATAATCCGTCACCATACGTTGATCCATCTTATAAAAGGCAAGCAATGTACCTGTTGGCGACCAGAATGTACCTTTCATAATACCAAACTCATCGCGATGTACAGCAACACCATTTAGGATATTTTCATCTGCATCATTGGTAACAATCAAATCATTCAATCCATCAAATACAAACAAATTATTTTTCACTGTATACGCCACATAATTTGTTTTGGCTGAAATATCTTTGTGTTCAGCGTTTTCCGCTGATGATAGAATTATACCTACAATTTGTTTTTTATGAATATCGTAAACCAAACGTCTGTTTTCCGAATCAACAATAAATTGATTTTTATTTCTCCAGCTGATTTTTGGAAATATGTCCAGGGCTTTTTCATTTTTTTCAGCAAGAGCAGTATTCAGTTCTGCTATAGGAATTTGTGATTGAGGAATTTTTTCTGTCGCGGCTTGTATAATCAAATACTCGGTATTGTCTTTTTTATCGATATAAGAAAAGAAATCTGTGCCTTTAATCCACTGCAATTGCTTTAATTTAGCAGGTGCTAGTGTTGTTTTTTGTTTCGTGATGGCATCTTCAATGGTAAGCAGTTTTGTCTGTGCAAATGCAAAATTTAAACTTAAAAATGAAATAAAAAAAGTAATCTTTCTCTTCATGAATGGGATGTATTTAAATATTTAGAGACTATTTAAACGAAAGCAAACGGATCAATTATTTGATAATTGATCCGTTGTTGCTTGATTTTTCAATTGGCGAAACAAAACTTAATTCACCGTTTTTATTTTCAGCCATCAGGATCATTCCCTGACTTTCAATTCCTTTTATTTTGCGTGGAGCAAGGTTCACTAAAATAGAAACCTGTTGCCCGATAATATCCTCTGCCTTATACGATCCGGCAATACCAGAAACAACGGTACGCTGATCGATACCTGTATCTATTAAAAGTTTCAATAGTTTGTCTGTTTTAGGAACACGTTCCGCTTGCAGTATGGTTCCTACACGAATATCCATTTTGTTGAAATCATCAAATGATGTTTCTGCTTTTGCCGGTTCTATTACTGTCTCTTTGTTTGCAGCATTTAACGCTTTTGAATCTTCCAATTTTTTTATTTGTAATGTGATTGCTTCATCTTCAATTTTTTCAAATAACAAACCTGCTTCGTTCAGCTGATGACCCGCTTCTAACAGATTGCTGCTTTTTGCGTCTTTCCACTTCAAGTCTTTTTTAAGATGAAGCATCTCCTTTAATTTTTTAGCGGTAAATGGAAGGAAAGGTTCCATCAGAATACTAAGGTTGGCTGCAATCTGAAGCGACAGGTTCATGATTGTTTGCACGCGCTTCTCATCTGTTTTAATAAGCTTCCAGGGTTCCATATCTGCCAGGTATTTATTACCCAAACGAGCCAGGTTCATTAATTCGGATAATGCTTCACGAAAACGATAGTGTTCAATGCTCGACGAAATTTTTTCAGGATAAGCTGTAATTTCTGCAATCAATGCTTTGTCTTCTGCCGCGTATTCTAATGCTTGCGGAACTTTACCTTCATAAAATTTATGTGTCAGTACAAGCGCACGGTTTACAAAATTCCCTAAAATAGCAACCAACTCGTTGTTGTTTTTTGCCTGAAAATCCTTCCATGTAAAATCATTGTCCTTTGCTTCCGGTGCATTGGCACATAGCGTATAGCGAAGAATATCTTGCTTGTCTTTGAACTCCAGCAGGTATTCATGTAACCAAACTGCCCAGTTGCGCGAAGTAGATATTTTATCTCCTTCTAAATTTAAAAATTCGTTTGCCGGAACATTATCAGGCAAAATGTAAGATCCTTCTGCCATTAACATCGCCGGAAAAATGATGCAATGAAATACGATGTTATCCTTCCCGATAAAATGAACCAGTTTCGTTTCTTTATCTTTCCAGTAGGGTTCCCAACCATTGTTATTAAACAACTCTTTTGTTGCAGAAATATATCCGATGGGAGCATCAAACCATACATACAACACTTTTCCTTCGGTGTCTTTAATTGGCACTTTTACTCCCCAATCCAAATCACGGGTCATAGCACGTGGTTGTAATCCTGCATTGAGCCAACTCTTGCATTGTCCAAACACATTTGTTTTCCATTCTTTGTGCGACTCAATGTATTTTTCAATATCCGGTTGCATTTTATCCAATGGTAAGAACCAATTTTTTGTTTTTTTCAAAACCGGTTTTTCACCAGATAAGGTAGATTTGGGGTTGATCAAATCTGTTGGATTCAAGGTACTGCCGCAGCGTTCACATTGGTCACCATAGGCATTGTCGTTTCCACATTTCGGGCAGGTTCCAACAATATAACGATCCGCTAAAAACTGATTGGCTTTCTCATCAAAATATTGTTCGGTCACCTCTTCGGTAAAAACACCTTTGTCATATAATTTTTTAAAAAATTCAGAAGCCGTTTCATGGTGAATGGCTGCAGAAGTGCGTGAGTATACATCGAATGAAATTCCGAATTCTCTGAATGAGTCACCCATTATTTTGTGATACTTATCAACCACCTGTTGAGGCGTAACCCCTTCTTTTTTTGCTTTAATGGTAATGGGTACTCCGTGTTCATCTGAACCACAGATAAATTTCACATCTTTTTCCAGAGAACGAAGGTAACGTACATAAATATCGGCTGGTAAATAACAACCGGCCAAATGTCCGATATGTAGGGGGCCGTTGGCATAAGGTAATGCCGAAGTAACTGTATATCTTTTAATTGTATTCATTTTAAATTGGTTGAATAATTCTGAGCGGAGCTACGGCTCGATACAAATTCGTAAATTGCGTCCAAAGATACTAATTTGTAATTATCATTTGTCAATATGATCAGGCCGGCATATTTAAAGAAAGGCGATAGAATAGGTATTGTAACCACCGCACGTAAAGTTTCGGATGAAGATATAGCAGCGGGCCTATCGCTGTTAACGGAATGGGGATTGGAAGTTGTATTGGGTGAGTCGCTTTATAAAACAGATCATCAGTTTGGAGGTACGGATCAGGAAAGAGCAGCCGATTTGCAGCAAATGCTGGACGATCCATCTATCAAAGCAATTATTGCTGCACGTGGCGGCTATGGAACGCTTCGTATTATTGACCGGTTAAATTTTGATGGATTTCGAAAATCACCTAAATGGCTCATTGGCTTTAGTGATATTACGGTTTTACATTCACACATACACCAATTTCAAATTGAAACCCTGCATGCGAAAGTATTGCTGAACTTCACAAAAAATGCAGCCTCTTCAGAAGCACTGCGCGAAGCTTTATTTGGTGAATTGAAAAAATATGAGCATACACCTCATCTTTTAAACAGACATGGAATTGCCGAAGCGGAGCTTGTTGGAGGCAACCTTTCTCTGCTGTATGCATTAACAGGAAGTGTATCAGATTTGGATACACGTGGTAAAATTTTGTTTTTAGAAGACCTGGATGAATACTTATACCATATTGACCGAATGATGCTTAATCTGAAACGATCAGGAAAATTAAGTCATCTGAAAGGGCTAGTGGTTGGTGGTATGACAGATATGAAAGACAATGCAATTCCATTTGGGAAAAATGCAGAAGAGATCATCATGGATGCTGTTAAAGAATTTAAATATCCCGTTTGTTTTAATTTCCCTGCAGGACATGTGGATTTGAATTTACCGCTTTATCTAGGGCGTAAAGTAAAATTGGAAGTTGGGGGAAAAGTGGAATTATTATTTTAAAGAGATTCTATTTAAAAAGATGCTGAATGTGCGATAGTGTCAGTTCGAGCGGAGTCGAGAACTATGGGGAGCTTGGAAAGCACCAATGAAAGCTTACGCACAGTTCTCGACTCCGCTCGAACTGACACGGCGCACACAGTCTGCTAAGCAAAAAAGGGAAACATCATGTTTCCCTTTTTTGTTATTATTTTTTGTTGTTTATTTCACCAACGTTACGTGTCCAATATATTTGTGTGGTAAGTTATTAATGTCTTTTAACTCAACCACCCAAACGTAAACATCTTCTTGTGCAATTTTGCTACCGCCGTTTGCTTTTCCATTCCAGGCTTCGGCTGAAGCCGGATCTTTGGTTTTTTCAGTCTTGTAGATCATATTTCCCCACCGATCGAATATCCACATTTGGAATTCAATAATATTGTGACCTTTCGGGATAAATCCATCATTTGCTCCATCACGATTTGGTGTAAATGTATTTGGCACATAGAAGGTCCAATCGGGTTTAATAGTGATGTCATGCGCGACCTTAGCCGGACATTGATGCTCACTTATAACAGATAACCATATGGTATAGGTTCCTGAACCCGGGAATTTATGAACCGGATGTTGGTCAATCGAAACGGATACCGGTGATAATCCTGTATCTCCAAAATCCCAGCTCCAGAAAACAGCATCGATTGATTGATCTTTGAAAGTAACCGTATTATCTGCTTCTGTCGGTTGTTCTGGTGTAAATGTAAATTCTGCAATCGGATCAGGATACACTTTCATCATTTCGTTGCTGTAAAAGTCGCCTTTACAACGATTTTCTGT
>DAORKB010000067.1:0-15756 GCA_035439365.1 Bacteroidia bacterium | reverse complement strand
TATTTTGAATGGTAAATATTCTCGGTTTATACGTTGCATTCACATTTGTAAACCGTATGTTGTAGATGGTGTCTGTTCGTCCGTCGGGATTAGACTCTCTAAATCCACGTTCAAGGTTATCCTGATAAATTTGAATTCCTGTGGAGAACAGATGGTTTTCTGCGGGTAGATAATTGACGGATAATTCTCCAGCTGTACGATTTGCATAATAAGCAGCAAGGCTTTTTGATAAAAAGGTTGTTCCTGGTGAATTTAGATAAACATAGGTTTTATTTGTTAATTCTGTTTCTCGATATTGAATGCGTGCAAAAAGAGAAAGTTTAGGATGAATCGTATATTCGCTTTGTAAAAATACTGCTTTGGAAATGGTTTCGGCAAGAGATGCATGCGTGCCATTAAAGTCTGCAGTCAGCATTCCTCCCAATCCTGTATTTTGATTTCCTTGTGAAGGAAGGCCAAGCAACATAGTAGGACATGCAAGTGGTTCTCCCCAGCCACCAGGTGTTCTGTAGGTTCTGGCACCAAATGTAGTTTTCATTTTTTTTAGGGTATAGCTTATATTGGAATTGAATGACCAGGCATTTTTTACATACGAGTTGGAATAGAGTGGGTGCCTGCTTGAAAAATACGGACCGTCTGTATTAAACAATGAACCCGAAATAGCGAAGTCCCACTTGGATTTTTTTAAACCAAACACTAGATTTTCAGTTGATGTATTGTACGAACCATAAGCCTTCTGAAAATGGAGGCCTTTTGCTTCTTTTCCTTTTTTAGTAATGATATTTATGACTGCACTAAAGGCATTGGCTCCATATAAAGCCGAACCAGGTCCCCAAATAATTTCTATTCGTTCAGCATTGTGTAAACTATATGCAGGACCTGCAATTGCAAAGTCACCCATTACGTTGTTTTCTACAATCCCGTCAATCATAAATAACATTCTGCGGTTTTCATCGCCATACATTCCCCGAAATGTAATAAAGGAGGGAGCACGTCCATATACATGTATTAAATCAACACCGGCCAAGTCGCGAAGTACATCTTCCAACTGTTCGTATCCTCTTTCCTGAATTTGTTGTGATGTAATGACAACGATAGTAGATGCTGCCTCAGCTATTTTTTGTTTTACACCGCATGCGGTTATCACTTCAATGTTCATTAATTCTTCAAGTGAAAGCGTATTTAGCTTTTCCATTTCTGAAAGTGAATCATGTTGAGCATGGATAGGGGAGGATAATAAACAACATGCTACTACAAAATAGACAAGCTTCATGAAAGGTCCGTTTTTTTTCAGTCGGTTCATAAGTTAATTTATCGTTGGATAAAATTAAGAAGACGTGTAAGCGGTATTCTTTTAAGGATGAGCTAAGCGTAATAATGTATGCGATATTAATGTAAGAAATAAAAAGCGGGCAACTTTAACTGAAAATCAGGTTTCCAATCCAATTAATTGCAGAGAAAGATATAAAATGATTTTTAAAATGTTAATGTTTAAACCAAATTTTTTTGCAGCAAAAAAAGAGATGAATATTGTATAACTGTAATAGGCATGTGCAAGCATGTTTATTTACAATTTAGCCAATGCTTCACCTTGTTTATTTTGCTCTTCAAGTGTCCATGAGTGCGTAACTGTTGTTTCTAACGAGAGTTTTCTTAACTGTTGAATTCATTGGGCGTCAGGAATTGCTAAAAAAGGTTTTGCAATTTGAAAAGCCATATGTTTGGTATTTGATTTTTTGAATAATGTCTCAAAAACAGTATGTGAATGAGGAACCATTGCCACCAAATCAATTCCATGTTCTTTTATGAAATCAGTAATTCCATCTGTAATATCATTATTGATTGCATAATGGAACGAGTGCTTCATCTCATTTAAAGCACGGTTTAGTTTAATTCCTTCCACTGCTTTTTCTACTGATGACACTTCTTCTAATTCTTGTACGACATTTACGATTAAAATTTCAGAGTGGAAATGATTTGCAATTTCATTTAAAGGTTTTAAAACGACGGAATAATTCAAATGCTGATAATCACAAGCAAATGCAATCTTTTTCAAAGGGGTAAATTTAGTTCCCTGGTGTATGGCTAGTACAGGGCAGTTTGATTTTTTTATTAATGCTGTTGTAATGCTTCCGATGATTTTTTCGGATATATAGTCACCACCTTGCATTCCCATTACAATCAAATCGGCATTAGAACTGGTTGCAATCCGATTTATTTCTTCTACAGGAAATCCACAGGTATTTTTGTATTCTACCTTTATAAATTTTCCAAATTTTTTGCGAAGCTTTTCGGCCAAGCTTTTTAACCGTTTTATGCTTTCTTCTTGTATTTCCTCTAGTGGAACAGCAACGATGCCGTCGGGAGATGCAACATGTATTTGATAGGCATGAAACAAGATCAGCTTTGCAGAAGCATGTTTTGCGAATTCAGCCGCATATTCAACAGCGCAGTTGGAAACTGTTGAAAAATCCGTAGGAGCAAGGATTGTTCTCATGATTTTGTTTTTAGAAAATGAATAACAAGATATCGATAACAACAGCGGTGGTACTTAGCCAGATGATCCATCTCATAGGTGCTACTGCAAGTATGAAGGCTAATGAAATAATTGTTGGAAAAATGACTAAGCCTAGTCTGAATGCACTGGTATCTGTTGCGTAAGCTGCCGTAATACCACCAATACAAGCAATTACTACTAATAAAACAGGTACGATCCCAAAACGGTTTGCTTCACAATTGTTCCAGAAACGTGTGAATGATTTGTTTTCATTGGTTATTGAATTTGTTGAAACAATAACATGCGATTTATGAATGGATGTGTTCATAGCAAAAATAGTTAGTGTGTTTTTGTTATTTATACGTTCAAAATTAGGCTAGCCAGCGATTTTATGGTATGAAAGAAATCAGGAAGCAACATGATTATTATCAGGAATGTAAGGCACTATCTGGTTTTCCCATAAATTATCTGTTAGAATGGTAAAATAAAAGCTGCTAAACTCATTAATTTTTGACTGCACCCAAATGGTTCCTCCATGTATTTCAGCAATTTTACGGCAATGAGCCAGTCCTATTCCTGTACCTTCATATTCGGATGGGTCATGAAGTTTTTGAAAGATGGAAAATATTTTTTCGTGATAAATTTCTTCAATACCTATTCCATTGTCATGCACCCGAAATTGCCAACCATTGTTAATTTTACAAGCAGATATCGTAACTATGGGTCGCACTTCTTTCTTTCGGAATTTAATAGCATTTGCAATCAGGTTTTGTAATAATAATTTGAGTTCAAGTGGATAGGCTTTTATTATTGGTAGTGATTCGGTAATTATTTCAGCTTTTGTTGAGTCAATTAATGCATTTAGGTCCATCAGGATCTCATTAATAATTTTGTTACAGTCAATTTTTGAAAGCTGTTTAGGGCTGCTTAGTCTGGAGTATTCTAATAAACCGATAATGAGCTTTTCCATTCTATCAGCAGCTTTTGTTATTCTATTAAAATAAGAATTTGCGTGATTATTCAAGCCGTTTTGTTGATCCAGGCTTATTAAATGAATGTAATTTTTAATTGTTATTAAAGGCTCTCTTAGATCATGAGAAGCGATGTAGGCAAATTGTTCCATTTCTCTGCTTTTGGATTCAAGAGTTGCATATTTTCTCAGTGTATCTTCGGTTTCTATTCGTTTGCTAATATCTCTTATGGCAGCAGAAACTAAAATTCCATTTTCTGATTCAATTGGGCTCAAACTCACTTCAACCGGAAATGTTTTACCGCTTTTATTTTGAGCGGTTAATTTGCGTCCTTCACCCATGGGACGTCTGACAGGAAGTTCGAAAAATGATTGCCGGTGTTTGGTATGTACTATTCGCAGATTTTCGGGCAAGATCATTTCAATCGTCTGCCCAATCATTTCTTGTCGGGTGTATTCAAATAAATTTTCGGCTTCAGAATTAACGATCTCAATAATGCCTTCTTTATTTACAATGATCATTGCATCTGGCGCGGCCTCCAATAAGTTTTTAAATTTTTCATCGGCTTTCACAAATGATGTTATATCCATATTGGTTCCTACAATTCGAACGACTTTTCCATTTTCATCTGCTTGTACTTTTGCAAACATTCTCATATGTCTTATGGACTTATCGTCCAGGATCACACGGAAATCAAGGCTTATTTCCTTTTTACCGGATAATGATAATTCTATACCCATTTCCAATTTTTTTACATCATCTGGATGCACCCTGCTTCTTAGTGATTCATAGGTTGGTTGAAACGTTTCTCTTTTTATGCCATGGAGTTTATACATTTGGTCATCCAGAATAAATGTATTGTTGGTTAGATTCCAATCCCAAATCCCGGTTTTTGATGCCTCTGTAGCTAATAGCAAACGATCAGAAAGTTCGTGCAGCTTATCTTCATTTATTTTCTCCTCGGTAAGGTTCCTCGTGATTTGTGAAAAACCAATTATCTCATCCTGATTATTATGAATTGCTGTGATGGTCAAATCCGCCCAAAATAAAGAGCCATCCTTTTTCACGAGCCAGTTTTTTTGTTGAGTATGTCCATCTAACATGGCATGGTTTAACAATAAATATGGTATATGTATGCTATTATCTTTGGGAGTAAAAAGAAGATTATAGTTTTTGTCTTGTACTTCTTCTGCGGAATACCCGGTTATCATGCGGGCACCTTGGTTCCAGCTTTTAATGTTACCTTTTTTATCGAGTAATAAGATCACATAATCCCTTATCTCGAAAACCATTTTTTGGTGTAAGTCTTCTAAAGTCTTTAATGCGTTTAATTTGGTTTTCATTTGTGTAAAAAATTGAATAAGCATTCAGGCGTAAAAAGAGATAATTGAGAAAAGGTGGGTAAGCGATACAGCTAAACTAAATGATTCATCAAGAGCAAAAAATGACTTTTATCATGTTGGGGAATGATTCCCCTAGGGGGTAAAAACAAAACGATTTACAAACTTAAATTTGTAAATCGTTTTTAGATGTGTATGCTGTTATTAATTAAACGCGTATGTAAAAGCTTTAAAAGTTAGTCGTTGATCTTCATAAACTTCAATACTATTATCTGTTTCCATGATTGGTATGCCTTCCTTGTAATCCGGACCAACAACTCTCCAATCGATGGGATGAATCTCATCACCTACTTTAATGGAGCGAACCCTCAAATAGGCTCTTCCTCCGGTAAAATTTACAACTGCGGAAAAGCGGGTGTGTATTGGAATGATAAAGGTGCCGAATTTAAGCTCTTCGGTAGTATAGAAATCCAAAATGGAATTATCAGTTACTTTATCAGAGGCGTTTGCATTTGCACTAAAAAATGATTCTTCTGGTTTCTTCGTAATTTGTGCCAGCATGTTTATTTGCAGTAACAGTAGCAGGCATGCAATTTTTGATAGCGTCATGACTTTAATTTTTATGGATGATTATATGAAAACATGTAGTGAGTTTTTGTATGTTTAGTTGTGCTTATGATTTGGTAATCAGTATATTTACACAATTAAACAAACATTTATCCAAAAATAAAAGAGTGTATAATACATGTCGTTTATTGGTTTTTTAAGGTGTGTTGTGTAAAAGTTTGCGCAGAATCGAAACGGATGTTCATAAAAGAAGTTGCTTTTTGGAGGTTTTAAGTTATTCTTTTAGGTAGAAAAGAAGCTTTGAATGAATATAATAGAAGTAAGAATATGCTTCATAGGTATATACTAAAGCTTAATATCAGATATTAATATTTGTATACAAAAATCTACACAAAAGTACTATTGGAGATTCCTGAATTTAAAAAAATGTCTGTTTTTGCAGTAATCGATGCGCTAAAAATGGCATTAACCATAAGGCATAATTTTTTTCTGTAATGAGTGATCCCCATTCATTGTGCTACAATATTCGAAATTTTGTTTTTTGATATCATTTACTTTAATCGCAGTATTATAATATTTTTACTGTATTACATATGAGCACAGTTAAATCAACTCAAAAAGATTTTTATTTTTTAAATGACACCGGTGAAATGGCCACACTCATAAAGAATTATGATTGGTCAAAAACCGCATTGGGGCACCCTTCTCAATGGCCTATCAGCTTGCGTGTTCAATTAAGCATGATGCTAAAATCACGTTTTCCAATGCTTATATTTTGGGGGAAAGAGTTAATTACATTTTACAATGATGCCTTTCGTCCATACATAATCGGGTTCACAGCAGAAGCAGGCGGTTTTGGTATTTATAAATGGAATGGAAGTGATTGGACAAAGCTAAATGGGGCGGCTACCCGTATTACAGTTGATAATACAGGAACCCCATGGGTTGTCAATTCTTCTGGAAATATTTTCAGACGTAATGGAAATAGCTGGTCACAAGTAACCGGTAAAGCAAGAGATATCGGGGCGGGTATAAATGGAAGTGTTTTCATCATCGGGACTACAGCCGTTGGTGGTGGACACAACATTTATCAATGGTCTGGTGGTAACTGGGTAGAGATTCAAGGAGGAGCAGAATTTATTGATGTGGGAAGCGGTGGATTGCCTTTGGTTGTGAACGATAATAAAAACATTTTCAATAAACTATAAGAGTAATCCCGTTTAGTTTTCAATTGTGTTTTTTATTCAAACCCTTTATGGATGTATATTCATAAGGGGTTTGTTATTAGGCTTTTGCTCTCGCTCTGTTTTGGTGATCCCGAAGCGATTTGGAAAGCACTTTTCATCTTACTACAGGTTTCCTCTAAGTTTCTTTATTCATAAAGGTTTTAGCCGGTTTTATTAAAAAATTAATTTTTTATTTAGTTCTCCTTTATTCCCAAAACTCACCCCCCAACTCACCCCATTAGCGGATAACTTTTCCGCCGACCATTGCAGCTTTGACGTAGCTTTGAGTTATCAAAAGCAAATATTATGTCATACAAAATTAAACTAAAAAGGCCAAGAGCCAAAGAATCTGCTCTTTTTACAGAATTTTCAAGAAGTGGAACTTATTTCAAATTTTATACTGGAAAAACTATTCACTCAAAAAATTGGTCTCCCTCCAAACAGGAAGTGCTCTCTGGAGAGGATAACTATGATCTAATTAATAAATATCTAAAAACCTGGGAAAAGGAGCTTAGGAGGATCATTGAGGAACTAGAGGTTAACCAAGTGCGGTTAACTAAAGAATTAATCCAGAGCCAGCTCGATAAAGCCTTTAAGAAGGATTCTGCACCGGAAGTGAATACATCGATAAATGATTTCGTAGCCTATATTGATTTATACATAAAAAAGAATAGATGTCAAAGGCTCAATCAAACAAGAAAGCATGTTATTGTAGCTTTTAAATTAATTACGAAGAAACATCTTTCGGAATGGAACGCTTTAAATATTAAGGAAAAGTCTCGTAGCGAACTCGTTCCTGACTACAAATTGAGGTTTGAAGATATTAATCTGGAGTTCATTGAGAAGTTTAGGGAATTTTTTTATAATGCTCAATATACAGTTATTGTAAATCGCAAGAAGGTATCAAGGAATTATAAAATTAATTATATTGATAAACAAATTCAAAACCTCAAACAGCTTATTACGGCGGCTATTGAGGCAAAATATGTGGTTGGATTTACTTGGAATAGCATTAAATCTGAAAAAAATGATGTAGATGCGGTTTACACGGATTTTAATGAAATACAAGCGATTCATGACAAATCTTTAGATACAAAAACCGAAGAGTTAGTTAGAGATAAGTATGTATTAAACTGCTTTCTAGGTATGCGCTACAGTGATTTAAACAAACTTCAACCACACCTTTTTAGCAAAAAATGCATTGCAGGCAAAGAATTAATTGTTTACAATGGAAGGGACAAAAAGACTGATCATAAGATCGAATTTGCAGTTCATCCCATTGCCCAAAGGATTCTCGCAAAATACAACTACAAAATTCCAACACTTTCCGCAAAGGAGTTTAACATAGTATTAAAGGTTGTGGCATTTAAGGCAGGTTTAAGAGGCCTGGAGCGTATAAGAGAAGTAAGAGGTTATGAAACTATTGTCAGAGATGTTCCTAAATATGAACTGATGAGTAGTCATGCTGGCCGAAGAAGTTTTTGCACTAACTTTTACAATGAAGGGATTTCTATAGCTGCTATAATGAGTATAAGTGGACACCGCACGGAACAAGAATTTCGTAAGTATATCAAGAAGGCATCTGTTCGTTTGGAAATTGTGGCAGAACAAGTGTTTGCTATCCAAGGATTAAAGCGCACTGGATAAACAGTCAAAATA
Source organism: Bacteroidia bacterium (assembly GCA_035439365.1). Lineage (GTDB taxonomy): Bacteria > Bacteroidota > Bacteroidia > 2-12-FULL-35-15 > 2-12-FULL-35-15 > 2-12-FULL-35-15. The sequence continues at coordinate 7,496 of DAORKB010000067.1, read as the reverse complement.
TGTCTGCATTGCCTTAGAAAGAGGTTGTGTATCTTTTTTCTTTTATGGAAGCAGCACAACAGCTTACATTCCAAAGCGTGTCATTTGAAAACAAAGCTTAAAAAGCCATTGAATGCTAATTTATAATACGAAAAAATTATGTACTTTCGTAATAATAGCTATTTTTGCATCAAATTCGAATTCTTGAAACGCCTACTTTCTATACTGCTCTTGTTTGGCATCCTGCTTCAAAGCCTTGGCAAATTCATTATTTATGCAAACTATGAGTTGAATAAAGAGGCGATCACCATGATGTTTTGTGAAAATAAATCCAAGCCGAAGATGAATTGTAATGGCAAATGCCACATGATGAAGCAAATGAAGGAGCAGGAAAAAAAGGAGAACACACCGGTAAATACATTAAAAGAGAAATACGAAAATCAAATCTCTACGGCTTCTTATTCTTTCCGGATAATAACAACCTATACAATCATTAGTCATTCGTCTGTGTATAAATTACACGAATCAATTTCTCACCTGAATTCTATTTTTCATCCGCCAAGCTGTTAGCTAAATTTCATTATGATCGGTATACTTATTTAAAGTATACCTTCTATTGTATTGCTCATACCTTATTTATCATCGCGTTTTTTTCGTACAGAAGAATGAATTTTTCTTCCGGTTTAATTATAGACGTAGTTGATCTGAACGAGCTATGCTGGGCTATCTATGATTAGGCTTGCCAGCCATTGAATTTATTAAACTTAAACAAAACCTTACCAATGAAAAATAAATTATTCATTTTACTGATTGCATCCATTACTTTCTTCATCTATAGCTGTAAAAAATCAAATGATGTGGAACCTACGGAGGAAACACCGGCAACACAAGCGTTGTCCTTCCGGTTTAACCCGATGGTTGCCAATGTGCCTTTAAATTTTTCTTCCTCATTCAAAACAAATTCTGGACAGAAATATACGTTGTCTATGTTCCGTTATTATGTTTCTAATATACGCCTTACCAAAACAGATGGAACGGTTGTACCCATCACCGGAAAGTACTTATTAGTAACACCATCACATGATGACTACTCAATTGGGCAAATTCCAACCGGTGACTATAAATCAATTTCATTTGCTGTTGGTATTGATTCGGTAACCAATCACAAAGATCCGACTGTTTATCCGACAACCAATCCACTAGCGATCCAGAGCCCTGCAATTCACTGGAGCTGGAACTCCGGTTACATTTTTACTATGATTGAAGGCAGCTGCGATACAACTGTAACGGATAACGATACCTTAAAATTCGGTCAATACAGTCACGGAATGTTTTTCCACATCGGTACAGACAAACTATACAGAACAGTTGACTTAAATTATGCATTCAACGTAGGAACAGACGCTAAGCTGATCACCATTAAAACGGACATCAATAAATTTTTTACCAATATTAATTTAAAAACGGAAAATACTTCTCATACGATGGGATCATTGCCACTGGCAACAAAAGCAGCAAATAACATTTCCAGTATGTTCAGTATTGTACCATGAGACTGATTAATAAAGCTGGACATAGCACACACAAGTTCATCGTATTTTGTGTTACACTCTTATTCATTGGCTTCCTTTCCTGTAAAAAGGATAAGGATGTTGAAGAATTAATAGAAGAAGATGAGGTAATCACACTGAAAATTCCGGGCAAGTTTCCCTACCCGGAATTTCCGGCGGATAATCAACCTACGCAAAACAGGATAGATCTTGGTAAACGCTTATTCTTCGACCCCGTTTTGTCGAGGGATAGTACCATTTCCTGTGGTTCCTGCCACTTACCTGACAAATTTTTTGCGGATAATTTAAAGGTTAGCGTAGGAATTAGCGGGAGAACCGGAATACGGAATGCGCCATCGCTTATTAATGTTGCCTACCAGCCATCGATGTTTTGGGATGGCGGTAACCCCAACCTGGAACAACAAGTGTTAGCTCCAATCGAAAACCATGATGAGATGGATTTTGACATTAACAAAGTAGTCGACCGCCTCAACAAAAACAGCGATTACGTCAATCAATTTCAAAGAGCTTATAAACAAGGACCAAGCGTGTACACATTGACCCGTGCAATTGCCTGCTTCGAGCGGACACTCATTGGTGGAACTTCGCGTTATGATAAGTTTGCAGTAAATCATGATTCTACCTTGTTAACGCCCTCTGAAAAAAACGGATTGATCATGTTCTTCGGAGAACAAGGCGATTGCTTTCATTGCCATCAGGGATTCAATTTTACAGACAACAGTTTTCGGAACAACGGATTGTATCTTACTTATGCTGATTCAGGCGTAGCACGTATCACCGGCCTGGGTAGTGATATTGGTAAATTTAAAATTCCTTCTCTAAGAAATGTGGGAGCCACAGCACCCTACATGCATGATGGAAGTCTTCAGACACTGGAAGAAGTCATAGATCATTATGCTAGTGGTGGTAAAAAGCACCCCAATAAAAGTGTTATCCTGAAACCGCTTGTTCTTTCTCCGCAGGAAAAAACAGACCTCATTAATTTTCTTAAAACATTAACAGATCAATAAATCAAATTTATGAAACACCTGGCATTACTCATCACCTGTTTAATAATTGCATGCGCGACAAGCTTAGCGCAGCATACCATAACAGGAAAAATATTCGACAAGGAAACAAAAGAAGCACTTGTTGGTGTTACTGTTTTTATTCCACATACACAATTTGGAACGACCACTGATAACAACGGCGTTTTTTCCTTAACAAGTGAACAGCCCATCGATAGCTTAGAAATCCGATACATCGGTTATCAGACACAAAAGTTAAAAGCCGAGCCAAGCAAAAACTACAATGTTCTTCTGTCTTCCTCTTCAGTAAGCATGCAGGAAGTGGTGATAACAGGCAGTCGCGATGCACAGAAGAGAGCGGATGTGCCAATGGCTATCAGTAAGTTATCTGCCGGGACAATTAATGACGCGAAGGCGACACAGGTGGTAGAACTTGTCAACAAGATACCGGGAGTGGCAATGGTTAATTATAACAACGAACAGCATGGAATGTCCATCCGTCAGCCCATGGGAACCAATGCATATTTCCTTTACATGGAAGATGGGATTCCACTTCGCCCCATGGGCGTTTTTAATCACAATGCATTAATAGAGATGAACATTTTTGCTATTTCCAGTATAGAAGTCGTGAAAGGGCCTGCATCCTCCTTATACGGTCCTGAAGCCGTTGGAGGGGCAATTAACTTCATTACGCAACGACCTACAGCAGTTTTTACTGCCAAGGCGGGTGTGCAGGTTAATAATTTTGGATACAAACGCTTTCAGTATGGAACGGGTGGAATGATCGGAAAAAAGCTTGGGTTTTATCTGGGCGGGTTTTATTCAAAACAGCAAAATGGCTGGATGGCTTATTCCGATTATAATAAAAACTCTATGAATGCCCGACTGGATTATGACCTTACAAAAAAAACAAAATTGATTTTGGCTGGTTCTTACAACGACTATTATTCTGACGCATCAGGAAGCGTGGATAGCATTGCCTTTTACCAACGGCAATATGTAAGTACTTCTGATTTTACTTACCGTAAAGTAAAATCGCTGCGTACACGCCTGTCTGCGGAACACAAATGGAATGATAATAACCTAACTACTTTGCACCTGATATACAGAGACAATTCCATCGGGCAGAATCCTGCTTATGCTATTCGCTGGACAACAGGTAAGACAACTGCAACGGGAGAGATCAATGATAATAGCTTTAAGAGCCAGGCGTTTATTTTACAGCATGCTGCTGAAATAAAGCCCATCCGTACTAAACTGATTGCGGGTGTAAGTATGGATAACTCGCCGACAACCTATGACTCCTACCGTCTTGACCTTTTTGCCAAATTAAGACCGGATGGTAAGTCAGTTGAACAATATACAATTGACAAAGAGCAGCCGGATATTAAACTGGCAGATTACGATGCTGTTTTACTTAATTCTGCCGCCTATGTACAGGCAGAAATAAAACCTGTAGAGCGATTCTCCGTCATTCTTGGTGGAAGATACGATAACATGGCGTTTACTTATACGAATTACCTGGATAATACATCTGGCAAAAAGTCCTATCAGGAATTTACTCCTAAAGTCGGGATGACCTATAAAATCAGATCCAATGTGGGTGTTTACGGAAATTATAGTTTAGGATTCTCACCACCAAGTCTGACAACGGTGTTCCGTAAAAAGCCGAATACGAATCCTGCTGAATTCTATTACAACATCGAACCTGCAAAATTTACGAATTACGAATTAGGAGGTTGGGCCAATATATTGAAAAACAAAGTAGACATAGATGTTGCGGTTTATCAAATGCTTGGAAAAAATGAATTGCTTAACATCCGTCAGCCCGATAATTCCTATGATTATCAGAGTGCAGGGAAAACCACTCACCAGGGAATTGAGTTGGGAGTAACGTATCGCCCGAATTACCAATGGACCATACGCATAGGGGGAACAAACGCAATGCATCGCTATGATGAGTTTGTGTTAAGTACCCGAGCGACTGATGAGGTAAAAAATGTAAATGGAAACAGAATGCCTAGCTCTCCATCATGGATTGCGAATAGTGAGTTGATGTACAAACCCAAATTTATAAAAGGATTTAAGATAGGTGTTGAATGGCAGGTCATGAGCTCCTGGTATGTGGATCAGGTCAACAAGGTAAAATACGAGGATAAAGGTGCCTTTGGTATAAAGGGAATCAGTGTCATCAATTTCCGTATCGGTTACCAGTGGAAAGGAATGGAAGTGTTCAGTAATATCATGAATGCAACTGACGAATTATACGCATACTCTGCTACAAGAGGTAATGCTGCAACGGACAGAACAAGCTATACAGCAGCTGCACCCCGCTTATTCATGCTGGGTTTACAGTATAATTTTACAGGAAAGAAATAAACAGACTGGTCTCCTTTGGAAAAGCAAAGGAGACCTTAATAGTTAAAAAATGATCAGAAAAAATATTTATAAGTGGCATCGTTGGGTTAGTATACTGATTGCCATACCTGTTATCATGTGGACAGTCAGCGGCATTATGCATCCCATTATGACTTCATTTAAACCGAAGGTGAAAAATCAGTTTATAAAGCCAGGAACAATCGATTTATCATTGATCACGATGCCTTTAAAGGATGCGCTTGAAATGAACGAGGTTTCCTCAATCAGCAATTTCCGGATTGTGAAATTGAAAGACAGCCTATACTATCAGGTAAAATCAAAAGCCAATAACACGCCAATTTACCTGAATACGCAAAATGGTAAGACGATGCGTGATGCTGACAGGCAGTATGCCGCGCAACTTGCGCGTAAATTTCTTGGTGATTCGAGTAAGGTTCTAAACATTGAGTTAGTAGAAAGCTTTAACAAGGAATATGTATATGTTAATCGTTTATTGCCTGTTTACAAAGTAAGTTTTAAACGAGAAGACAGCATAAGGGTTTACGTAGATACCTTCGGTGACCGGATGGCATTGGCAATGGACGATAACCGATATGCTTTTAATCGATTTTTCGTATCCTTCCACAGTTGGGGCTTTCTTGATGGTTTGGGTAATCTACGGCTGTTCGTTCTGGTTTTGCTTTCTTCACTCGCCTTTTTTACCGCCATCATGGGAATATACATTTGGTTTTTGATCCGGAGAAAAAACAAGAGTAATAAAACAAAATACAGGAGGTGGCATGGACAGGTGGCAATTTTTGCATCCCTAACCACATTGATGTTTACCTTTAGCGGTGCTTTTCATGCGTTCAAGAAATTCACTCCCGATAATCGCTTGAATTATTTCTATGAACCGGAAATTGCAGCCAGTTCTCTGAAACCGGATTTGAATAAAATTGTGACGCTGATTCCAAAAGATTCGATCGTTAATCTTTCTGTTGTCAAAATGAATGAAGACATTTATTGGCAGGTCATTGAAAAAAATGGAAAAGGGCTTTCCAAATCCTATGTGGATGCTGGCCAGTATACCATTTTTAAAAATGGCGAAGAGGCATATGCTTCCTTTCTGGCTAATCAATTTAGTGGGAACAGCAGTGGTGAAATTTCAAAACAGGAAAGCATTGACAAATTTACCAGTGAATACGGGTTTGTAAACAAGCGTTTACCCGTTATTAAAATTCAATATTCAAAAAACGATAATGAGCGTTATTATGTAGAGACATCTAGTGGTAAGCTCGCTGCTAAAATTCAGGATAAAGACCTGACTGAAGGGTTTAGCTTTGCATTTCTGCATAAGTTTCATTTTATGGAATTTGCCGGAAAGACAGGGCGCGATGCAGCTACAGTAATAGCCGCCGCTGCTACATTATTAGTAACCATACTGGGAATTACTTTATTTATAAGCTTTATGGTCAGGAAAAGGAAAAATGTGTAAAATTTAATACCAACTTAAATTTATCAGTCATGCTTAAAATTGGAATGCTATTTTTAACGCTGGTTGTGGGAAGTTGTCATCACTCGGTGAATCAAAATACTGCTCAGAACAAACCGGCAACTATTCAAAATGAACCGGACATTAGAAGCAAGGTCAAAGAAACACAGCTAGCCTCTAAAAAAGATCCGGTTTGTGGCATGCCTGCTTATAAATTCATGAAGGATACCACGCTTTACAAAGGGAAAATATATGGCTTTTGTGGAAATGGCTGTAAGACAGATTTTCTCAAAAACCCAACCGAATTTATACATTAAACTTAATTTTTATTGACCACTTTAGCTGAAATGCTTAAAAGTATTTCGGGCTAAAGTTTATCAAACAGCAAAATAATTGATTATTAAATGTAATGAAAATGATGGATATAAAAGTAGGTGACAATGTTTTTATAAAAAATTTTGAAACGCAAAAATTGACAGTTGAACATCTGGATCAAAAAACAGCCACATGCATCTACCTGGATCGAAATAATGAATTTAAAAGAATTTCCTTGCAGCTTGTAATGTTGGTTAAAGTTAGTTATAACACAGTTGCTGCAATTTCTCAGGCCAAAAGGGTAAAGTAAAGGTAATTTAATACATTAGTTAAGAAACAGTACTTTATTAACAATAAGGAAACACCGTTTAATTATAGCTCACTTACAAAATTTCTATAAAAGTGGTAAACAAATTTTCAAAATAAGTGCTCCCGATATTAAAATTATAGATGATATCTCAAAAAGAAAAGGAGGCGATTGATTTTTTTATTAAGACTTAAAAATTTTCTTCTTCTATGATTGTTGAATCAGTCAGTTATGTAGTTCATGTTAGGTAAGGTTCTAAATCCCATTGTACAAATTTTGTTAGCTATCTTATATTTTTACAAATATTTAAAATAATCTTCATCAACTCCACTACCAATTGCGTAATTCCTCTGCGTTCGTATTTCTGCAAATCTCTTTACTCCAGGATAAAGCACCGCAGTCTCGTTTTTCTTGTAAAACGTCAGTATAAAGTGGACTAAAAATAATAAACATTAAGGTAGTGTTTG
>DAORKB010000066.1:4292-15774 GCA_035439365.1 Bacteroidia bacterium | reverse complement strand
ATTTTTTGTTTGTAATAAATAAATTAATTGTTGTACTTATTGGATGTATGCCAGGAACCTCCTTTCTTTTTTTAGTATTTTTTAATTGATCAGGTTGTCAAAAGTAAGTTTGAATATTTGCTCGCAGAAGAGTATTTTAGTTAACGGTAGACAGTCTGTGTTATCGGTAAGCAAAGGGAAAAAATGGGGATAGAATTTTATCTAACGGTCTGATTAAGATTTTAAATGGCAGTCAGAAAATAACAGAGAGATAATTTTTGTAATTAGGATTTCCTTTCTTTTTCTTTCAAGGGTAATTATATACTTGTTAGACCATAAAACGGTGTAAAAAACTATGTGACCTATGTACCTATGTGGTTTAATTTTTTTTAACCACGTAGGAGCTGTGTGTAGAATTAGAAAAGGAGCGATTGATTAAGAGAAAACAAAAAAGCCACAACATACGTTGTGGCTTTTTGTATTGTATCTATTGTTACAATTATTTTTTCTCTTCAGTTGCAGGAGTTGCAGCAGGAGCAGCAGCAGAATCATGCGCTACTGAATCAGCAGATGTAGCAACTGATTGGCTAGCAGCGTTGAACAAAGAGTCCATTTTTTCTTTAGATTCAGCTTCTTGTTTTGCTTTGTCTTCAGCACTTGGGCCGCAAGCTACAATACTCATTGCACCAGCAATGAATAATAATGTAAATAATTTTTTCATTTTGTTTTTGGTTGTTTGGGTTAATATTAGTATCTGGGCGCAAATGTAATGATTTTTTAATAAAAACAATACTTTCACCCTGATTTATATGAATTTATTTAACAGATTCCTGTTTAAAACATCAATTTCGACTTCTAAAATCTCTTCTTCATTCCACATAAAAAATAGTTATCTTTAAGGCCGTTAACTTAAAATATAACCTTCTTAAAATAACAGAATATGGCTTTTGAATTACCAAAATTAACTTATGCATACAATGCGTTGGAACCACACATTGATGCCCGCACCATGGAAATACATCATTCCAAGCATCATCAGGCTTATGTTACCAATTTAAACAATGCAATTGCAGGTACGGATGCCGAAAAACTGAGCATTGAAGAAATCTGCAAAAACATTTCAAAATACCCGGTAGCCGTAAGAAATAACGGCGGTGGACATTTTAATCACTCCTTTTTTTGGAACATTATGGCTCCAAATGGTGGTGGCGAACCTACGGGTGATGTAGCAACAGCGATTAACAGCTCTTTTGGCTCGTTTGCGGAGTTCAAAACACAGTTTGCAAATGCGGCTGCAACCCGTTTTGGGTCTGGTTGGGCATGGTTGCTGAAAAAAGATGGCAAATTAGTGGTAAGCTCTACACCTAACCAGGATAACCCTTTAATGGATGTTGCTGATGTAAAAGGAACACCAATTTTAGGTGTGGATGTATGGGAACATGCTTATTACCTGCACTATCAGAACAGAAGACCGGATTATGTGGCTGCATTCTGGAACGTGATCAATTGGAACGAAGTAGCAAAACATTTAAAAGAGGCGAAATAAGATACGATTAGCCCAAACGATTTATAATGAGCAAAACCAGGATATTTTTGTTAATTGCATGGATAACTGGTTTTGCTTCTTTTCAAGGCTTAAAGGCAGCTGAATATCCTCCACAGCAACATGAGCTGACACCATCCTTCACGCCACAGATTTTAACGATCCATACCATTCTTCCTGCAGTTGCTGTTTACGCAAGTTCCAAATGCATTGAAAGCCTTATGTTAAAGGAAGTTCCTGTGGATCCCTTAAAAAAAAAGAAATTTATTTCAGCATTGTTTGCCCTCCCTTTTCCATTGGGGTTTGTAGGTGCGCACCGGGTCATGCTGGGTAGTGGCCCTTGGGTACCAGTGGTATATGTTGCCACCTTAGGTGGATGTTTTGGTTTACTACCATTAGTTGATTTCTGTTTTATTATCTTTAGCAAGGATATTACTCCTTTTGAAAACAACGCACATATCTTTATGTGGATAAAATGAGGGATGAAAAATCTTCAAGATCAATGAAAGTAGGCTTATTCTTTGGGTCATTCAATCCGGTTCATGTAGGACACATGATACTTGCCAATTATATGCTGGCCTATACCGAATTGGATCAGGTATGGTTTATTGTTTCGCCACATAATCCCCTTAAAAAAAAGAATTCCTTACTGCACGAACGCCACCGTCTCCAATTGGTAACACTGGCCATTGGTGATAATGCGAGATTAAAAGCAAGTGATATTGAATTTGCACTTCCTCAACCTTCTTATACTGTAAATACGCTGGTGCATTTGCGCGAAAAATACCCGGCAGCCCGTTTCGCGTTGATCATGGGTGAAGATAATCTTCAAAATTTCCATAAATGGAAAAACTACGAAGAGATTTTAAAGCAACATGAGTTATACGTTTATCCCCGTTATGATCACGAACCACCAACCGGTGACCCGGCAGTGATTCAGCATCGGTCGGTAAAACGCATTGCAGCTCCTCTGGTTGAAATATCCTCTACAGCTATCCGACAAGCTATTTTAGATAAAAAAGATATGCGTTATTATGTTCCTCTTGCGGTTTGGGAGTATATCAAGGAAATGCATTTTTACGAGAAGTGATTTTAATCGGGATATGAACTTTATTTAATGCAATTTAAGCCTTCCCACAGTTCTCGACTCCGCTCGAACGGACAGAGCGCACACAGCCTGCAAATTTTAAATTTAGTAGCTACTATTTTTCTAAAACAAAAAAGCGTATGAGAACCACCTCATACGCTCAAAATAATTTAATAACCGATTTTTTTATAAGTGTGTTTCGGTACACACTGTTAATTTCACGATAAGTTTAACCAGTGAAATTAATTCGCTGCGCCTAAATCAAATTGCAATGCATCGTTGAAAGCTAATGTAACATCACCTTCTGCAACAATTGCTTGTCCGTTAGCAGGTGCATCCTTTGTTGAAGCAGCAGCAGGCTTTTTGCTTGCTTTAATTGCAGCAACAGGGGTAACACTTAGTCCGTTTAACTCAAGTTTCAACTCCTTTAAACACATACCCAATGCAATTGCTTTCTTGGGATTGTTAATAATAAATTCTACATCAAAATCATCACTCTGTGCAGAGCGCGAAGTAAGTGTAAAATCAATTTTGTTTTCAATGCAATAATCAATCAGTGGTGTAAGATTTTTCTTTTTCACTGATACGGTTGGTTTTTCTTCGTTAATAAAACTCATGGCAATTTGTTTTAGTTCAATTTATAATTTGGTGACAGCGTCGGCCGTAGCTTTTCATCCTGCGTTAAAACTTCGGATGACAAAGAGCGAAGGCTAATTGATTCTAGCGCAGAGGCACCAGGCTTAAGATAGAATCAAATATGGAACGTCCGTCAATGTTTGTAAGATCTCCGTCAGTGGCACGTTCAGGATGTGGCATCATACCAAACACATTTTTACCTGCATTGCAAACACCTGCAATGTTTTCAAGCGCTCCATTCGGATTACCTGCAGCATTCACGTTTCCATTTTCATCACAATAACGGAAAATAATTTGTCCGTTTGCATTCAATTTTTTTAATGTTTCATCATCTGCATAAAAACGTCCTTCCCCGTGTGCAATAGGTATTTTAAGTGCTTTTCCTAATGGAACTTCAGAAGTAATAAGCGCATCATTATGCTCCGCTTTTATGTAAACATTTTTACAGATAAATTTACGATCCTCGTTGTGTAGCAATGCACCAGGTAACAAACCAGCCTCTACCAATATTTGAAAACCATTGCATACACCTAATACATAACCTCCTTTGTTTGCAAACTCAATCACTTTTTCCATAATAGGAGAAAAGCGTGCAATAGCACCAGAACGTAAATAATCACCATATGAAAACCCTCCGGGAAGGACAATAAAGTCACACCCTTTTAAGTCGGTATCTTTATGCCATAAGGATACAACTTCTTGGCCCATAATATCCTTTAAAACATAGATCATATCCTGATCACAATTGGAACCCGGGAATACAACCACTCCAAATTTACTCATAGTACAACGTCTAAAATTAGTTTACGTAAAGTTAATCATAAAACAGCGTCTTATGACCAAAGTTGATGGATTGTTTAAAACTAAAAAATGATTTTTTTTTTGAAAGTAGAATTCGCTGAAACAAGCCTTCAGTATGTCTTTCCAACAATCTTTTAATTGGTTGAGAAGGAATCAATTAAGATAATTGTAGAAGGTTTTCATCAGATTTTGGCCCTGCTTTATCTGTCCGAAAAGGAAGGTAAATCGATTAAAATGGCCTTTTGGCGGGTGAAATGCGTAAAATAATTAATGTGTTGAAAATCAGTAAATTACAATTCTGTGATTAAATTGGCAATAATGGACCCTACAAAAAGGAGAAATAAAACCTCGGCTAGCCAGTTTCTTTTAAGATTCATAAAATAATGAGCGTAAAAAACCGCTGCAGGGATTGATAATGCTGAAAAACAACTTGTTGAAACCTCCTGGGTAATAGAAATAGAGGCAACTCCGGCCAATAAAACCCATATTAATAAAACGATCCCCTTTTTAGTTTTCTGTGAGCCCGTGTTCAACCCCGTAAACAAGCGAGCACTGGCCAATATTAAAATACTTAACTGTACGGAATTGGTGAAATAAAAGCTTCCTGATAAATTACCAAAATGTAATTGCTTAGAAAAATAAAGGAACATTTTATCATAAAGCAAGTAATCCAGTGTGTTTCTCAAATAATAAACGGTTGCCACCAACACATAAGGAACAATGATGCCCGCTAGTGAAATGATCCATTCCCGCCAATTAAAGGGGCGTAAAATAACTAATGCGGCTGCCAGAATTGGAAAGAAAACAACATATGGAAAATAGAATAAAGAAGCGATGGAAATAAGAAAAGCTGCATCAAAAAAATGAGAAAAGGCTTTTTCCTTACGGTAGGAGTTCAATAAACGATGAATGGCAAGCATTAAGAAAAAATTACCAAAAATCAAGGGATGCAAGATATACATCGCTTTATTGCTGCTCATAAAAATAATGTACAGCACGGCTGGCAGAAAGCTGGGACGTGTTAAAATCTCATTTTCATTTACGATATAATTAAGAAAAAAGGCTTCCCCGATAATAAGAATCAAGGCTAAACTAATGCTTAGCCAGGTATTGGAGACAGGACCCGCAAGTAACTCGTAAAACGGCATGGCATGTCTTACAGCAGGAACCGCTACGGGATGAATAAACCCAAAAACCCACAATGCAATAGCAAAAACAGGGATAAAAATGTATGCCGAAGCATTATTTGATTTAAAAAACGATACAAACATAGTTTCGAGTGCTTAAAATTAGCTTAAAATTGATTGCATACTAATAAAATTTGTACATTTGAACACGATTATTAAAAATTCAATTATATGACCTGGACAGATTTTTTTAACGGTACTGCACGCGGATTTCAATGGGGTTTTCAATTCATGGAAGGTATTGGAAATGCACCAAACGTAATTTTTTGGATAATTATCATATCCTTGATACTTGTATGGTTACGTATGCAAGGCAGATACAACAAAGAAGCAAAAGAAACGGGTAATTTAAAATAAGAGTATCGGTTTACAGTATATAACCCGACAGGTTTTTAAAACCTGTTGGGTTTCTTATTTTTATAGGTCTTGAAATTTGATGTTGAACCTAATATTAAACAAAAACCCAACAGGTTTTAAAAACCTGTCGGGTTTATGAAAGCTCGCACAAAGATAGCTATCGGGACCGCTTGAGCGGACACAACGCACATTCAGTGCAAATTTTTAAACTTAAACCTTTACCAAATACTTCTTCAAATCCTCACCAATATCTTTTCTGTAATATTTATTTGCATACTGAATGCGTGCTGCATTTGCAAATGAGTGTTTCAGTGCTTCCTCCATTGAGTTTCCATAGGATGTAACTGCCATCACACGTCCACCGTTCGTTACCAGTTGATTATCTCTTGTTGTTGTTCCGGCATGAAATACAATACTTTCTTTTACATTTTCAACGCCGTTAATTGCATCTCCTTTTTTATATTCCTCCGGATACCCACCTGCTACCATCATTACCGCTGTTGCGAAACGTGGATCCAGCTCAATGTTTTTCTCCTTTAAATTTCCATTCGCAACACCTAAAAACAAATCCAGAAGATCCGATTTAATTCTTGGAATCACTACCTCTGTTTCCGGATCTCCCATTCTTACATTGTATTCAATTACAGATGGGTTACCATTATCATTCATCAACCCAATAAAAACAAAGCCTTTATAAGGTATACCTTCTTTCTTTAATCCATTAATGGTAGGAATAACGACCTGTGTTTCCACTTTTTTAATAAAAGCATCATCCGCAAATGGCACAGGGGAAATGGCACCCATACCTCCTGTATTCAAACCTGTATCACCTTCACCAATGCGTTTGTAATCTTTAGCTGCAGGCAATATTTTATAAGAGTTTCCATCGGTAAGTACAAATACTGAAAGTTCAATTCCTTTCAAAAACTCTTCTATGACTACTTTTCCGGATGCGGCTCCAAATTTTGCATGTGCCAGCATTTCCGTCAACTCCTTTTTTGCTTCGGCTAAAGTAGTTGGGATCACTACACCTTTTCCTGCTGCCAAGCCATCGGCTTTTAATACATAAGGTGGTTGAAGTGTTTCTAAAAATGCCAAACCTTTATCCAGGGTGTCTGTGTTAAATGTTTCATACTTCGCAGTTGGAATGTTGTGGCGTTGCATAAAACGTTTGGAGAAATCTTTACTGCCTTCTAACTGAGCACCTTCTTTTTGCGGACCAATAACCGGGATATGTTTCAATTGCGCATCTGCTAAAAAGAAATCATGCACCCCGTTTACCAAAGGATCTTCCGGGCCAACCACCACCATTTCAATTGCCAGTTCCAAAACACTTTTTTTGATGGCCTCAAAATCAGTAACAGCAACTGGTATATTGGTTCCGAGGGTTGCTGTGCCGGCATTTCCCGGAGCGATATATAATTTTACAGCTTTTTTACTTTGTGCGAGTTTCCAGGCAAACGCATGCTCCCGTCCGCCTGAACCTAAGATTAAAATATTCATGAAGAGCTAAAATTTTTCTGCAAAGAAACGAAAAAAAAGTGAGAGCGTACCTGAACAATAAGTAGAATGCGTGGCGTTGAGGCGTCCCGCCTTACTTATTTTATAAAAATGGGCGGAGGCCACGAGTACATCAACGTAGCGTTCCGCTACGCCGATCGTTAAATTAAATTTCTTTTGTAATGATTTAATTACTCAAAATAAATCAGACGCATTAAAATGAACAACCAAATCTTTCTGTATTTTTACAGCATGATTATTAAGCCTCAATTATTCAATGCTGACGAAATTATCGCGGCTCAAAGTACACGGCTCGAGGGCGTTAGCCCTGAACCATTCAGCTCATTAAACTTAGGTCTCTCTGTACACGATGACGAAAAAAATGTTCAAAAAAATCGTGAACTCTTTTTTGGTCAGTTGGAGATCCCCGTTACGCAATTATCTACCAGCCATCAGGTGCACCAAAATAAAGTACAGGTTGTAGAACGACCAGGCCGCTCAGAAGGATACGATGCACAAATAACCAGCAAACGTGGTGTTTATCTGGCAATATCCGTTGCTGATTGCACGCCCATTTTAATTCACGATGAACGGAACGATGTGGTTGCTGCTGTTCATGCAGGTTGGAAAGGTACCACCATGGGTGCTGTTACCAATACGCTTAAACAAATGAAACGTGTATATGGCACCAACGGAAGATTTTGCAAAGCCTTTATAGGTCCCTGCATATCTTTTGATGTATTTGAAGTAGGAGAAGAGGTGGCTGTAAATTTTGATTCGGCTTACAAACGTTTTGATGAAGAAAAAAGGAAATGGTTTGTAGATTTAAAAGAAGCCAATAGAAGACAGCTAACTGATTTTGGAATTTCTTCGGATCAGATTGAAGTATCCGAATATTGCACTGTAAAAAATAATGACCTGTTTTTTTCTCACCGTAAAGAAAAAGGGAAGACCGGAAGAATGATGGCTGTAATCGGATTAAAGCCAGAGTAAAAATAACCATTAGGGTTTCGCAGCACAAAGATTTAGAGGGTTTCGCAGACCATAGATTTAATGGGGCTTCGCAGGCC
This sequence comes from Bacteroidia bacterium, assembly GCA_035439365.1. Taxonomy (GTDB): domain Bacteria; phylum Bacteroidota; class Bacteroidia; order 2-12-FULL-35-15; family 2-12-FULL-35-15; genus 2-12-FULL-35-15. The sequence continues at coordinate 7,614 of DAORKB010000066.1, read as the reverse complement.
GTAGCTTTTTAGCGAAGGCCTGTAACTTTTAATGCACGATGTTCGTCCAGCGGCTGGAATTGAAATTTGATATCGAATTTCTATCCGGAAATTAGAATTATTAATCCCTAAATTTTTTACTCATGAAAACAATCGCAAGTTTATTCGTCATCTCCACCTTGTTTGTGAACTGCAATTCTCCTATTCAGGCACAAACTACAACAGAAAATAGAACAGTAACCCCCTTCGTAAAAATAGACAACGCTACTCCGTTTGAAATTATTCTTGAAAAAGGAAGCAAAGAAAACATAGCACTTGAAGTAACGGATGTGGATCTTAAAAAAATACAAACCGAAGTAAAGGACAATACATTAAAAATCGGGTTGGACAATACAGGTATGTTTTCAAAAATGAAAGGAAAAATAATTGTTACCTATGTAAGTCTGGATGGTATTGAAAACTCAGGATCAGGCGACATTACCTGCAAATCGGCAATTGAGACAGCAACTTTTGCATTGAATAGCAATGGATCCGGTGATGTTCATTTTGACGAAAATGTAACAGCAAGCAATTTTAGTTTTCATCACAAAGGAAGTGGTGATGTAGAAATGAAAAATTTAACAACGGATAATTTAACAATTGCCATGTTGGGTTCTGGTGATTTCAAAGCGGATGCAGGAAGTGCAAAAAATCAAACCATTACCATCTCAGGTTCAGGGAATGTAGAAATTGCAGATTTAACGGGTGAAAGCTCAACCATTGCCATTAAAGGATCTGGTGATGTGAAAGTAAATGTAAACAGTTCGCTTCTGGGTAACATCATGGGCTCTGGAAATATTTCTTACAAAGGCGACCCAAAAAATAAACAAGTGGATATCATGGGAAGTGGAGAAGTAACGAAGTTGTAATTCATTTTTAATTAACAAAAAACCCCAAAGGTCTTTAAGACCTTTGGGGTTTTTGTATGTTGGAGTTAAATGTTGTAGAAAATAAACCTTAATCAATAAATCTTTTCATATGCCATAAAACCGCGCCCATCAAAAGAAAAACACCTTTTTAAATAGTGTTTTTCCTTTTGTCTTTAATTCACAATTCCTTCTACATTAGCACTCTGTTTAATTCATCCCCGTCACTCTTTAATCTCTAAATCCAATGAAAACAAAAAAACCTTCCATGGAAAGGCTTAGAAACGTATGCACCAGTATATCGTTTTTAATGCTGAGTAGTATTACAGTATTAACTGCTCAAACAGGGCAGAATGATCCAAATTTTAATTCATCCGATAATATTAGCGGACAAGGAGCGAATAACGACGTATCTATTTCGGTTGTACAACCTGACGATAAAATCCTTATCTCGGGTGCATTTACAACGTATAATGGTGTAGTCGCCAACAAATTAACCCGATTGAATGGAGATGGCAAAAAGATAAAAGTTTTAAGATCGGAAATGGGGCAAACGGAGCCATTAACACCATTGCACTTCAAACGGATAGTAAAATAATTATTGCAGGAAATTTTAATATTTATAATACGACAGTCGCAAATAAAATTGCACGTTTGAATGTCAACGGGAAGGTTGACAATTCTTTTAAAAGCGGAGTAGGCGCAAACAGCCCTATCCTGCAAGTGGTCACTCAACCGAATAACAAAATACTGGTAGCGGGGCATTTTACAACTTATAATTCAGTGGGTGTAAACGGATTGGTTCGTTTAAATAACAATGGTAGCCTGGATAATTCTTTCCAAGCAGTTATATCGGATTCATTGATCGATCTTCAACAAATTGCATTGCAGCCAGATGGGAAAATAATTGTAGCCGGTCTTTGGGATGTTGGCGATTATCCCTGGCATGGAGCTATTCGTTTAAATGCAGATGGCAGCAGAGATTATTCTTTTGGTGGATCATTCTCCAGTTCCGGAGATATTCACGCCAAAATTGTAAAGCTGAAATTAGAAGCAGATGGAAACATATTGATGGCAGTGCAATTAAGAGATGCTGGTAGTTCGGTACCCTACCACGGTATTTTGAAACGTTTGAATAATTCAGGAACCATAATCAATTCCGAAGGTTATTTCAGAATAAATGATCTGCAACTTCAACCGGATGGAAAAATTATTTTGGTGGGATTCTCAAATGAAGATTGGTTTGTTTATAAAAGAAAGGTCGTACGCTTAAACACCAACTTTGAGATTGATCCAACATTTGTATTCAATGATGAAAAAATATATCCTAACGAAAGCGTATGTTTTATCAATACAGCAGGTTTACAGTCGAATGGAAAAATTTTTATTGGAGGGCGTTTTTATGAAGTGAATGATTTTGTCGCTAATAATGTAGCTCGATTGAATACAGATGGAACATACGATAATAGCTTTAATCCTCACAAGGGTTGTGATGGAACTGTACTTACAACTGCAGTACAATCCAATCAACGGATCCTCATTGGCGGAATCTTCTCACAATACAATTATGAATCAGCAAATGGTATTGCGCGTTTGAAACGAACCGGTCAATTTGATCCTTCTTTTAATGCCGGTACAGGCGCAAATGGTAGAATAAATACGATAGCAGTTCAGAACAACGGAAAGATTTTGATTGGTGGAAAATTTACAGTATTCAATGGGAACAATTGTAATAACGTTGCACGTTTGAATGCAGACGGTAGCTTTGACGTAAGTTTTGTGACCCCACAAACAGACGGAGAAGTAAGAAAAATTAAAATCGATACAGAACAGCGAATTGTGTTGGCAGGAGATTTTAAAAATATAAATGGATTATCAGCGCAAGGTATTGCACGTACTTATCAATCAGGGAAATTGGATGAAACGTTTACCTCTCCAATTGATTTACAATACACAAGTGGTGTGTATGATTTTACCTTTGCAGCAGATCAAATCTATGTAGCAGTTATTTATAGAAACGAATGGGGGAATACCAGTAATTCGGACCTGCTTCGTTTAAATGACAATGGTGACAGGGATGTTAGTTTTAATATTCCTACAGACGAGGTGCATGAAATTCATACGGTAACGCTGACAAACAATGGAAAACCATTAGCAGGTGGATTGACAGATGCTGTTGGTAATTCCTTAAAAGGATTACTGATCCAATTTAATTTAGATGGAACAATCGACCCTTCGTACGATTATCAAGGACTTGCCTATAATTTAACGAAGTGTGTCAGAGCAATACAGGTTCTTGGAAATAATAAACAAGTCGTCGGAGGAGATTTTGCAGGACATATTAAACTGATTAAACAAGAAGGAAGAATCGATGAAAATTTTTCCGGATCAGCCGGGAACCATGTTTATACTTTATCTGCGGTAAATATCGAGAAAGT
>DAORKB010000066.1:0-4192 GCA_035439365.1 Bacteroidia bacterium | reverse complement strand
GAAGTAAATGGAGAGCGTTATACTAGAAAATTCTCTGTAGAAAAGTAGGAAATTATATAGTTGAAGGTGTGTGGGCTGTATCTGTTCGAGCAGAGTCGAGAACTGCACGTGAGCTTATGGAGATTAGTCAAACGTCAAAGGTTTTAAAACCTTTGACGTTTTGTTTTTTATAACCATTTACTTTAAATTAAATTCTTTATTTTTGATTTAAATTTAAAACCTACGGGGATGAATCATAATTTGGACAAAATCGATTTGAAAATTCTGAGAATACTTCAGGAAAACGCCAAAATCACCAACTTACAATTATCCGGCGAAATTGGATTGTCGCCTGCACCCACACTGGAACGAGTTAAAAAGTTGGAAACAGCGAAATTGATCCAGGGATATTATACACAGGTGAATGAAGAAGCCCTTGGGATTGGAATCAAAGCCGTCATTCAAATTACACTTGCTCGTCAGCTCGAAAATGCAATCAGCAACTTTAAGAAGGAAATCAATAAAATACCTGAAATTATGGAATGCTATCAGGTGACTGGTAATGCAGACTATATTTTAATTGTACTATTAAAAGATATTCGTGATTTTGAAAATTTAATTTCTCAACGTCTGAGCAAAGTAGAGGAAATAGGGCAGATGCAAACCATGGTTATTCTGTCGAAAATAAAAGACTCTAAATTATTACCGTTGGATTATTAGTTTGAAATTTTTTTTTAATCAATAGCTCACATCCCCCATGAATATTGAAGAATTAAGAAACTACTGCCTGTCAAAAAAAGGAGTTACAGAGGATCTACCCTTTGGACCAGATACACTTGTTTTTAAAGTAATGGATAAAATATTTCTACTGACCGGAATGGGAAGACCATTGCAGTTCAATGTTAAATGTGATCCAGAAAAAGCAGTTGTATTACGTGATCAATATTCATGTGTAAAACCTGGTTATCATATGAATAAAAAATACTGGAACACAGTTACCGTTGATGGCTCTGTTTCTGCAAAACAATTGCAAGAGTGGATCAATCACTCCTACCAACAGGTTGTAGTTGGGTTGCCAAAAATTAAACAAAAGGAATTACAAGTTGAAGGAGAGAAATAGAAATGAATAAAATTGTTCGTTATTTTATACAAGGTTTAATTATTACAGTTCCGGTAATCATTACAGTGTATGTTGTGTTTGCGTTGATCAGTACGATCGGATCCGTTGTAAGTAAGTTTGGAACCATTGTTAATCCCTTTGTTGACCCGTTCATTGTTATTTTCTTAACGATCATCCTCATTTTTATAACAGGGGTTATGGGGTCGTCTATTATTCTCCGGCCACTGTTCATCATGGTTGATAATATGCTGGAACATTTGCCAGGAATTAAAACATTGTATTCATCAACAAAGGATTTTTTAGGAGCATTTGTGGGAAACAAAAAACGGTTTAATCAACCTGTTTTAATTACAATAAACAGAGAGAATAATATTCAGCAATTGGGTTTTGTTACACAGGAAGATTTGAGTGAATTAAATATCGCCAAAGGTACCATTGCTGTTTACGTTCCTTTATCCTACTCCCTTTCGGGGAATCTGCTGATTGTTCCTGTTGATCACATCACACGTGTAAATGCATCCTCTTCTGAAGTAATGAAATTTATTGTTTCAGGTGGCGTGACGGATATTGATGAATCCAAAAAGAAAGATTAATTGAGCCGGTAAACTTTTCCAGGCAATGATTTGATAATGCCTGCAAATTCCAGTGTTAACAATACGGATGAAATAATACTCATAGGAAGTTTGCAAAGTAAACACAAGTCATCAATAGGCAATTGTTGTTTTTCTTTTAAAATGGATACAATCAATTCTTCGTTGGGTTTAAGTTCTATAAACAGTTGTTTCTGTATGGGTGAATTTATACCAATGGTTTTTTCCCAGCCTAACATATATATAACATCAGCAGCTGATTGAACAAGCGCAGCTTTGTGCTGCCGGATCAGGTTATTGCAACCAGCAGAGCTAAGATCATCCACTCTTCCCGGAAAAGCAAATACATCACGACTATAGCTGTTTGCAATCTCTGCTGTAATCAAGGATCCGCCTTTCGCTTTTGATTCAACAACAATGGTAGCATCTGAAATACCAGCAACAATACGGTTTCGACGAGGAAAATTTTCTTTATCCGCTTTTGTCCGGCTCATAAAATCACTAAGCCACCCACCCTGTTCAAGCATTTTCATAGCAAGCGGTCTATTGATGGCAGGATACATATTATCCAGTCCATGTGCCAGTACACAAACAGTCGGTAAGTTCTGATCAAGTGCAGCACGATGTGCATATGCATCAATACCATGAGCAAGGCCACTAACAATCAATACCTCATAACCTGCCAGATCGCGGATCAATTTTTCACATAGGTCTTTCCCATAGTCGGTTGCTTCCCGTGTTCCAACAATGCTGATGACTTTTTTTGCATTCAGATCGGTATCACCTTTAAAATAAAGCATAACCGGACCATCTTCACAATAGGTCAATCGTTTTGGATAAGTACTATCCTGATAAAAAAGAGTTTGAATGTTGTGATCCGAAATGAATCGCATCTCCTCTTCTGCACGTTCAAAAACAGCATGCGTTGAAATACTTTGGGCATACACACGCCCGATTCCTGGTATTTTTTCAAGTGTGGCTTTCTTTTCTTTGAAAATTTGTTCTACACTTCCACAATATGAAAGTAATTTCTTTGCCAGTACATCACCTATATTGGGTAATAGGGTTAAGGCAATTTTATATTTTAAATCTTCGCTCATTGCTGTAGGGATGCACAAAAATAAAGGCTGTCACGGCCAAATGAGGGATTTTTTTCACATACCCTACTTAGGGTAATTTGCAAATTAGTAATCTAAGTTAATCCAAAATGAAGATGAACTTTTTAATTTTGCGCAAGAATTGGAAGGAAAAGTGGATCATGGCAAAAAATAATAAAAAAATAATAAAAATGAAATCATTATTAATGGCAATTGCTCTTGTGTTAGCTGTAAATACAGTGAATGCACATGCACTGTGGATCGAAGCTAAAACAACAGGTAAAGTTGGACAAGCAGAGGAAGTGAAAATTTTTTATGGCGAGTATGCCAGCAATGAAAGAGATGAGATATCAAAATGGTATTCAGATGTAAAAGAGTTTACGTTGTGGTTAACAGCTCCAGGTAAAGAAAAAGTAAAGCTTGAAACCGTTGCGGGAATTAATTTTTTTAAAGCAAATTTTACTCCTGAAAAAGATGGGTTGTATATTTTAACGGTTAGTCATGATGCAAAGGAAATAGATGGTACAACGAAATATACTTTTTCTTCTGTTGCTGCAATCGCCGTAGGAAAAGCAAATCCAATAGATCAGTCAGCACTTCCAAATTCATTGAAAGTATCTGTAAATGAAGCAAAGGTATATAAATTAAATGCACCTGTAAATTTAAAAGCTGTGTTAAACGGAAAGCCATTGGTAAATAAACATGTTTCTGTATTTACACCGGAAGGATGGAGTAAAGAATTTACAACCGATGCAGATGGGAACATTGCTTTTAATCCAATTTGGCCAGGGCGCTACGTGCTGGAAGTAAGCAATTATGAAAAAGCGAGTGGCGAACACAATGGTAAAAAATTTGAAGCCGCCTGGGAAGGTGCTACTTCCAGTTTTGAAGTAATACAATAGAAGGAATAGGAGCCCTTATCATTTCGATGATAGGGACTCTTTATATACTATTTATAAATGTTTGCATCACTTTTTTAACAGCCTCCTTTGCGTTTTCGTCTGTAATTTCAGCATTATCATTTACCTTCGCTTTGATATGTGAAATAACAAGTGTAGCAGCATCTTCTATTTTGGCTTCTATAACCCTTAACGTTCCAAGAAGCGATTCATGTGCTTTTTCACCCAATGTAGATGCAGTAATAACGGCTACAGGTTTTTGCGAAAAATCGGAAGAAGAAACGGTCCAATCCAATAAATTTTTTAAGGAACCCGGAATACCCATTGCATATTCGGGTGTGCAAATTAAAACACCGTCTGCTGAGTTTAAAGCTTGTCTTAATTCAATTACCGCAGTGGGAGCTTGAGGTGTATCTATGTCTACATTAAAATGAGGTAGTGTTGCTAATCCTTTGTAAATGGTGAAATCAAATTGAGTATAATTATTTATGATCCATTGAATAAGGT
>DAORKB010000065.1:0-15907 GCA_035439365.1 Bacteroidia bacterium | reverse complement strand
TGTAGATAGAGTTTAGTTTTCATCTAAGTTAATTTTTTTTAGTGAAAAATTAAATTCTTATTGCCTCTCATTTTTAACCTCAAAAGGGTTAATTACGACATGAAATTATAAAACTGTTCTGAGGGGATATACACCCTTCCCAGAGTAAATTATAATCGTGTTTTGCCTTTCCAAGCTCCGCTTCAAAAGGTTTGATCCATTTCATAAAAGTTACATAGGTAACTCCGCAAAGCGTTCTCAGCTCTTTGCTTATGATATCATTCACTTTGCAGGCTTACCCGGCACGATGTCTGACTTAATTTCTTAGCAACCACATGAAATACATGCCAATGTTTTTCTTTTCCACCTATTGTTTTACCATTTTTTTCTGATTCTTCCATCCATTCTATTGAGAAAGAATTGAATAAATGATAAATTTGCTTTTCCGTTAAGAATGTCATTTCAGCGTTTGTAGCCCATGAATCGTTCGTCCCAAAGAAATGTCCTGCAAAACGCCCTTCGGAGCATATCGCATTTTCAATTTTCCTCCATACATCCTCAAAATTATCAGGTTGGCAAAATGGTAAAGAGAAAGAGGCGTTGATGAAATTGGCGGCAGGAAGATCTATAAATTCAAATGAACCATAAATGAGTTTAAGGTCCTGATCAAAAAAAGGATAAGCATGTTGCCGAAGTTGATTCAAGGCCCCAATCTGGTTATCGATTGCTGTCACTTTCCAGTCTCATCTCCTGCTTTTCACAACACTTAATTTTTAAAATGAATGACAATCCTATCTATCCGGTTTCCATCCATATGCATAACCTTCAATTGAATATTGTTGTGTTCCATTGTGTCCCCTTCTCTGGGAATAGCTCTGAAATGCTCCAGCATAAACCCAGAAATCGTACTATAGGACGAAATATTATCCTCAATAATGACGCGTTGAAAATATTGATTCAATTCATAAATTAACGTCATTCCATTGATAAGATATGTATCCTCGGTTTGTTTAATGATGTTCAGCTCATTCGTTTCATCCTCATCGGGCAGGTCACCGACAATGGCTTCTATTAAATCATGGAGCGTCACAATCCCTTTAACGCCTCCGTATTCATCTACAACCACTCCGATATATTGCTTCTTTTTCTTAAATGTATTTAAAATCTTGAATGCAGGTGTATTGGAAGTAAAGATAATGGGTTCATGAAGAATATCATCCAGTCTAAAATCTTCACGTTGATGATTTTCCAAGAATTCTTTGATTGTAACGATTCCTTTTATTTTGTCCTTTGAGCCATCCCCCACAATAAATTTGGAATGAACGCTTTCTCTTAATTGTATAATGATTGATCTCTTGCTATCGTTATAATTGATCCATTCCACCTCTTTACTGTTTGTCATAAGGGATTTAGCAGTTTGATCCGTGAATGAAAAAAGATTCTGGTGTACCTGTGTTTCTTCTGTTTCTAATACTCCTTGCTTCCCAGCATTTTTTAGCAGAAAAAGAAGTTCTTCCTCACTGAGGCGTTCATTTTCATTCTCTTTCAAACCACCAATCTTTAAGATCAGTTTTGTTGAAAGAGATAGCAATTTTACAAAAGGATAAGTGGCAATTGTAAAATATTTTATAATTGGAACAGTTGTTAACGCAATGGCTTCAGCATTATTCATTGCTATAGACTTAGGTACCAGTTCTCCTATAACAATAGAAAAATAAGTTATTCCACCAATAACAATTATCAGAGAAATATCTCTTACATACGGTTGAAGAAAAGTAAAAGAACTCAGGTATCTTTCCATATCATCAGTAAGTGCAGCCCCTCCATAAGCACCAGATATAATTCCTATCAATGTAATACCAACTTGCACTGATGAAAGGAAATTTTCAGGATTTTCCAGAAGTTTTAATATTGTTTTTGCCCTGCTGTTTCCATGAATGGCAAGGTGCTCAATCCGGTTCCTTTTTACCGAAACAAGAGCAATTTCCGCTAACGCAAAGAATCCATTCAGAAAGGTTAAAATAAATATGACTATTAATTCCATCGTTAATAATACAACTTATATGTCAATCGCAAATTAAATTCTTTACCTGATAGAGTAACATGCGGTTAATAAATGAATTTGTAGCTAAAAAAAGTGAAATAAGTTATATCGGAAATATATCCTTCTTCACCCGTATCCAGCTTCACATAATCTCCGGTTCTAATTTGTTGTGATGCAATAACCTGGATACCCGAGAATAAATTGGATAGTGTATCCTGAAGGGCAAGTGCTACAGCCAATCCACCGACACCTAAAGCTGTAAGTACGGGTGTTACTGATATGCCTAACGTTTGCAAAATAACTAATATGCCAAGCATAAAAACAAGAACCCGGGTTACATTACTGATGATGGAAGAAGAAGCCAATGCACCTCGGGCAGATGAAGTTGTTTTACTTTTTATAATTCCCACTAACATTCTACCTACTAGTACAGACACTGTAAGTACAACCATCGAAAAAATAATTTTATCCGCTGTTCGTGTTAGCGTTTCAGCAAACGCTAATTGATGAATACAGAAGTAACAGCTGATAATAATTGAAAGCGAAATGATAATTCCTTTGAAGGATTTAATAATTACATCATCCCCTTTCCATTTTGTTCGCTTTGCTGCTTCCAGGATTTTAAATAGTATAATCTTCTCGATGAGGAATCCAATGCATAAACCGGCTGCAAAATATAACAGCGGTAATATGACTATCATTATATCTGAACTCCAGTTCATATAAGTATATTGGTTAACATTCAACGTTTCACAATAATAAACTTTAATCGTTAGGAGTAAATTGACATTTGTCAATCCAAACAACTTCTTTGCAAATGTTTTGTAACTGTGAAGCTGAACGACCTGTAACGATGATACGTTGGAGATAAAGAGTTCCGGATTGAATGGAATACTTGAGTGTTTAACTAAAAAAGGAGACCCATCAGGAAATGAAAAAGTATCACAATCAAACAAAAATTGTTAAAACTGATGGGCCCCTTTCTAAGCAATTATTAACAGCGGAATAAAGATAGGTAGGTAGATCGATCTAAAAATTGATAAAAGTCAATTTTAAAATTCGGTTTTTAAATTATTTTGCCGATATTATAAATTAAAATCTATTCCGTTGACATTCAAAATAGAAAAATATCACTTTAAGACAGATTCTGTTCTTCATGGGCTTCCGAGCGCAGAGTTCAAGCTATTGAAGAATAATATGCAACGCATGGAGGTATTAAAAGGCAGGACGCTTTATAAGGAAGGCAACTACTCCAAAGGAGCTTATATTCTTCGAAAGGGAAAAATAAAAATTTATCAAACCAACAAAGATGGAAAAGAACAACTTGCGTACATTTATCGCAAAGGAGAGATCATGGGCTACAGACCTCTGCTATGCGAAGAGCCGCATCCAGTATCAGCTGCTGCACTCGAAGACTGTATCATTTCTTTTATTCCTAAAAAATTCTTTTTACATGCGTTAAGCGAATCACCCGTCTTGAATCGTAGGTTGCTAAATAATCTCAGTCATGAATTCACTGTGTGGATAAACAAGCTTAGTGTTTTTGCCCAGCAGCCAGTAAAGGAACGTGTTGCAATTTCTTTGTTGATTCTTAATGAAAAATATCGGAAAGAGGGAGAAAATACGCAACCGGTTTCTATTAATCTTTCCCGTGAGGATATCGCTAATTATGTAGGTACCACTATTGAAACACTGGTCAGGATATTGCGTCATCTCAAGGACGACAATATTATTGCTACTAAAGGCCGAAAAATTACTATTCTAAAACCAAAAGAACTGGAGAAAATGGCAGATTTTTATTAAGACAGCTGTTTTCTTTGGGTTCTATTGCTTGCATAATTACAATTGTTTCAATTTAAAAAGGCCAGTTGATCGAGAAATGATATGACATTGTTTATACCGATTAAGTTATATCTGGCCTTGGATTTATCAAGTCCAACTTTTATTGTGATATGGGATTGATCATCTAAAGCTTCAAACATATCTTCATCCGTCACATCATCGCCCATTGCAAGCACAAAATCAAATGAGTCGGATGATAACAGCTTAACTGCTGCAAGCCCTTTATTCATAGCTGCTGATTTGACTTCAAGTACCTTGCTGCCTTGCAATACTTTGAAAAAACTGGAGTGATTGATAGCAGAGAGTTTTTTGTTGACATCTATAATAACTTCGTCGTTAATATTTGCTTGTATTGCCCGGTAATGCCAAGCCAATGAATAGATTTTATCCTCAACAAATGACCCAGGATATCGCGTTACGAGCTTTTTCAAAATTTCATTTACTTTCGCCTTCCAGGAAAGGTCGAAGTTTGCCATCTGCAGCCATTCTTTTTCAAACGGTGACCGATACGTGCAGCCGTGCTCTGCAACCAGGATAACATCCAAATGACCGAACCATTTTTCCAGGTCTTCCGCTTTTCTTCCGCTAATGATACATACTTTATTATTTCTGATCTCGCTCAACGTTTTAAGAAGAGCCATCAGGTGATTTGATGGAAATGCCTGCTCTGGCGATAATGCAAAGTCAGTAAGTGTGCCATCATAATCAAGTAATAAAAGTCTTTTAGGTGCATCTTTATAATTTCTCAAGATCGCATCCCGTACCTCAAACGAGAGTACATTTGCATGAAGTTGTTTATTTTCGTTCTGTATCCTATCTAAATCTTGCATATAACGCTTTAACCAATTATCAATATTATTCTCACTAATCGTTTCCTGCATAGCCATCATTCTCCTCGTCTGGTCTTTAAGCGGCATTTCCAAAGCCTTTATCAGGCTTTCCTCAAGTTTATTTATGTCTGTCGGATTTACGATTACAGCTTCCTCCAGCTCATTAACAGCTCCTGCCATTTCACTTAAAATCAAGACTCCTTTACGGTCGGCACGGGAGGCTACAAATTCTTTTGCTACCAGATTCATCCCATCCCGCAAAGGTGTCACTATCGCTATATGACAAGAGGTATAAAAAGTAAGCAGCTGGGCGAAACTCAGATGCCTGTATTGATAGATGATGGGCTGCCAGCCCACACTTCCATACTTACCGTTTATCCTTCCAATACTTTCCTCAATCATTTTTTTTCGTTGAGAATATTTCCGGATCACATCCCTGGAAGGAATCACATTTAGAATAAATACAACCTTCTCCTTATAGTGTGAGTGATCTTCTAATAATTTTTCAAAAGCCCTGAGTCTGTTCAAAACACCTTTTGTATAATCCAAACGGTCTACAGAAAATATAATCTGCATGTCCTGGTATCTTTCTGTAAGCGCCTTTCTTCCCTTTTTAACAGCTGTTGAATTATACGCATCGAAAAATTTATTGAAATCAATGCTAATCGGATAATCAGCAACATTACACAAATGACCATTTTGAAAAATTTTACCTTCCGTATTCTCCACACCTAAAAAATAAGAGATGCTGAAAAGAAAATGATTGACATATTCTTTTGTTTGAAATCCTACAAGATCTGATTTAAGGAGGCTTTTAAGTATTTCCTCGCGCCAAACCTGGGGCAGCAGTTTATAGATTTCGTGTGAGGGAAATGGGATGTGAAGAAAAAAAACAATCTGAGCATTTGCCAACTGTCGTTTTATCATTGCCGGTAAGAGCATTAAGTGATAGTCATGAACCCATATAATATCGTCTGGTTTCGCAATTTTAGTGATCTCCTCCGCAAATAAACCATTTACTTTCTTATATGCTTCATAATCCTTTTCTTCAAATTCCGCAAAAGATGGAAAGTAATGAAATAACGGCCAGATGGTTGAATTGGAGAATCCATTATAATATTGTGACTTTTCTTTCTTGTTGTGAATAAAAACCGGAAGAATTTCAAAATCGTTTTTATAAAACGTATGTCGGTTTGCTGTCCAGGCCTCAAGATTAAAGTCAGGACAGCCTACCCAAACAATCTCATAAAGATGCTTGTAATGTTCGATAAAACTTTTTAGTGCTGATACCAATCCACCCGATGACAAGCTTATTTCATAAGCATTGTTCCGTTTTTCTATTTTAAAAGGCAATCGGTTGGAGGCTATAATTAATTTTCTTTTCATATAAACCTTTTCCGTTCTTAAATACATAATCCTGGGGATGAATCATTAGATGATCGGATTAAAGTCGCTCGGTTGTGTCAAACAAATGGAACCAAATTATGCGGACCCTGACGTATTAAAAACCTTCTGAAGCGAATTTACGGCAGACAACCTTCTAAATAATTGACATATATCAATTTTGAGATTTGAAATACATAATAGATGCACTTTTGAAGAACCTCTGGTTAAAATGTATATTTGCAATCATAAAATCAATGCGCTTAAAGTTCAGATTATCTAAGGCTATTTTTCTTCATGCGTTTATTAAAGGGCTAATTTGTAATAAAAAAAAATTCCTATGGGATTGAGTAAATTATTTAACGATTTTACAAAAAGTGAAAAAACATCCGGAATGATCTTGATCATTTGTACTATCGCTTCTCTTGTTCTTGCTAACTCTTCATTTGGTTCAGCATATGCACATCTAGTTCACTTTGAAATTTTTTCCAAACCTATAGAATTTTGGATCAACGATGGATTGATGACGATCTTCTTTCTGCTTGTCGGGCTGGAGATTGAACGGGAAATATACGTTGGAGAGCTTGCAGATATAAAAAAGTCTATGCTTCCAATTATTGCAGCCATTGGTGGGATGCTTGTGCCTGCATTGATCCACTTTGCATTTAATTATAACACACCAACTCAAAAGGGGGTTGGAATTCCCATGGCAACGGATATCGCATTTTCGTTGGCTATTCTTTCATTGTTAGGAAAAAAAGTTCCGGCAACTTTGAAGATCTTTCTCACAGCACTGGCAATCATTGATGACTTAGGAGCAATTTTGGTAATTGCTTTATTTTATTCCAAGGATTTTTCTTTTATCTATTTTGCGACAGCAACTGTCTTGTTTTTTAGCATGCTTATTCTAAACAGGCTTAAGGTATACAGGTTATGGATATATTTATTAATTGGAATGGTGATGTGGTTTTGTATGTATCGTTCAGGAATTCATGCAACCATTACAGGGGTATTACTTGCGTTTGCAATACCGTTTGAAAAGGGAAATAGCAAATCTATTTCTTATCGTTTACAACATCGATTACACCTACCAGTTGCATTTATTATTCTTCCTCTTTTTGCTTTGGCAAATACAATTATTGTAATTCCCGCATCAGTATTAAGTGATCTGTCTTCTCCAAATTGTTATGGAATTATACTTGGTTTACTGGTCGGAAAGCCGCTGGGAATATTTCTGTTCTGTTCTATTGGAATTATGATCGGATGGTGTAAACTCCCGGAAGGATTAAAAAAAAGTGATCTCTTGTGGACAGGTTTTCTTGCTGGCATCGGGTTTACTATGTCTATTTTTATTACGCTATTGGCCTTTAATGACCCTGCGCTGATTAATGCCTCTAAAATAGCAGTGATAATAGGTTCATTACTATCAGCTGTAATCGGATTTTTGGGACTGAAATTTACGTTGAAGGAGAATCACCTATTGCGTGATTAATATTATGCTAAGGTTTCCATAAAACAATATTTCTATTTTCATCATCATCTCTTTCATCCACTAGCCCGTGCCAGAGCTGTTTATGTATCATACTCACCATTCCACGGTGCACTAAATGCAATTGTAGAGATTGGTTGTAATTCAACCATTTCATTTTTCTTCATCTGCAATGAGTCCAAAAATAATCCCATCAATCGTTACTTCAAATGGCTTTACTGAAATATCAGTAAATTTATACGGTTCCAACTCCTAGATCATCATTTTCAATCTTTCTTGCATAGCTGCATTGTTAGCTTCTGCAGTAGTGCCCGCAAACCTGTAGTTTGTACGTTCATGATTTCCTTCTCATCAAAAATACGAAGTATAACATACTCCCTTCTATACTTTTGCCAATTGTCCCCTCCTATTCCATTTGGAAAAGCAAATGCTTCACGTGCAAAAACAAACGACAGTCGTGCGTGTTGCAAAAGAATGATATGCTGTATCTGTTTTCCGATGGTTTTCCGGATCAAAAAGGAGGACCGGATAAAAAGAAATTTTTCTATCAGCCCTTCAAAGATCTGTTAACGGCAATCAGTTTACTACCTGTTGAAGAACAGCAGCTGCGCCTAGACGCAGCCATTACCAAATGGATTGACGGAGCGGAACAAATTGATGATATCCTGGTAATCGGGATAAAAATTTCAGTATAAAAATATTGCAAGCTCTTTGTTTTAAAACCGCCGTACACGCTAAGGTGACTTCCTAGCACCTATCCAATACATTATTTGTCTTTTAAAACAGGAATACCTATATAACTATCATTCAACCAGATGGGCTAATATCTTTATACTTGCAACAAACAAATTACTTGGATAGCGTGAAGTTCTGGATGAAAATCAGGGAAGAGTGAACAGCTACGAAGGAATTGTAGACATAGTAAGGAAGTCCATCATCTCTTGTATAAAATTAAAACTAAAAAATCACAAGAAAATTTATAATTTTTACTTTGGATAACCGGATGGACTTCCTCTCTATACAATTATTTATAACAGATTCAAATATATTAAGGTAATTTTATCTAAAAATTGATATAAATCAATTTTTGACTACATGAGTTAGTTAACTTGAACTTTTAAAACTTCTATTTATTGACCTTTAAAATTGAAAAATATCATTTTAAAACAGACTCTGTCCTTGAGGGATTACCTGCAAAGGAATTCCGTCTTCTGAAAACGGATATGCAGCGTATGGAAATAAAAAAAGGTAAAACGATTTATCGGGAAGAAAGTTATTCAAAAGGTGCTTACATCCTTAGAAAGGGAAAAGTTAAAATTTACCAGACAAATGGAGATGGAAAGGAACAGATTGCCTATATCTACCGCAAGGGTGAAATAATGGGTTATCGGCCGTTATTGTGTCAGTATTCTTCTCTACTCTCGTCCCTAACAGATATATTTGCGTATGGAAATTTTTATTGTCAGCATTTTTATAATTGGGTACATTGCTATAACATTAGAACATTCGATTAAGGTTAATAAGGCGGCAAGCGCTATTTTGACGGGTGTCATCTGCTGGGTTGTTATTGCATACTGTTCCAAAAAATCTCCTGAGACCATTCCAACCGCTATCGATGAGCTTCCTCATCATTTGAGCGACATTTCAGCAATCCTGTTTTTTCTGTTGGGTGCCATGACAATTGTTGAGTTGATTGATGCACATGATGGCTTCGAGGTTATTACGAAGCGTATCCATACTACCAGCAAAAGAACATTGTTGTGGATTATTGGATTCCTTGCGTTTTTCCTTTCTTCTATGCTCGATAATCTTGCTACCACCATCGTAATGGTTACCTTGCTGAATAAGCTCTTAACGGATAAAAACGACCGGTGGATGTTTGTAAGCATAGTCGTGATTGCTGCAAATGCAGGAGGGGCTTGGTCTCCTATAGGAGATGTAACGACAACCATGCTTTGGATTGGAGGTCAGATTACTCCCGTTAACATCATGCTCAGATTATTTCTTCCCAGTCTGATCTGTCTTCTTGTGCCCTTGATAATTGTATCATTCCGGATCAAAGGAAAGTTTGAAAAAAGAGAAACGGAAGAGACGATGACTACAAGTGTAAGAAGCAGAAATATCATTTTCTGGTCGGGACTTGCAGTGCTGCTATCGGTTCCTTTTTTTAAAACCATCACCCATTTACCACCATACATGGGAATGCTTTTCGGTCTTGGTATGCTTTGGATTTTATCGGAGATTATCCATAAAGATAAAGATGAGGAGGATAAGAATGCTTATTCGGTGGTGCATGCGTTGAGAAAAATTGATGTTCCGAGCATCCTTTTTTTTCTTGGGATTTTACTTTCCGTTGCGGCTATACAAGCTACCGGACAGTTAACGCAGCTGGCAACTTTTCTTGAAAGCCATATTCGTAACATGAATGTTATTGTGATGACAATCGGTCTTTTATCGGCTGTCGTTGACAATGTGCCGCTTGTAGCCGCTGTGCAGGGGATGTATGATCTGAATGTATATCCTGCCGACCATTATTTCTGGGAATTTCTTGCGTATTGCGCAGGTACAGGCGGAAGCGTTCTCATTATCGGATCGGCTGCAGGTGTTGCTGCAATGGGGATGCAAAAAATTGAATTCTTCTGGTATCTGAAAAAGATAGCTCTTCTTGCAATTGTCGGTTACCTCTCTGGAGCTCTTGTTTACATCTACATTATATAGACGCCTCAATTGTACTTTCTCAGAAGCTTACTGATAGAAAGACCTTGCACAAGGATAGAAAAGACAACAATGCAAAAAGTAATAACCAAAAACAAATTCCCGAATTCGCTTTTATTTGCAAGGGAGAGAGCCAGAGCAATAGAAATGCCTCCTCTTAATCCTCCCCAAGTCAGCACTTTTAATCCCAAGAATTTATTTTTTTCATTTCTGTTAAATACCATATAAGTTGGTAATAGTGAAATGAATCTTACAAGTAATGCAAGAACAACAAAGAGTAAACCGCTTAACAGATAACTCGGTTGAAAAGGCAATAAAAATACCTCCAGGCCCATCAGCGCAAATAAAATTGTATTACAGATCTCATCGATCAACTCCCAGAATTTATCCACATAAGAGGCTGTAATGTCTGACATACCTAATCTTTTTCCTCGGTTACCAATTAAAAGACCTGCGATTACCATTGCTAAAGGTCCCGAAGCATGCATAACACTTGCAAGCGAATAGCCTCCCATCACAATGGCCAATGTAACCAACACCTCGGTTTGATAATGGTCAATATGCTTTATAAACAGATACCCGCAATAGCCTACAATTAATCCAACGCCTATTCCGCCGAATACCTCAAGACAAAAAATTTTTAAAATAGATGAACCAGTAATACTTTCTATACCTAATTCCATTACTGTATAGATAATGGTAAATACTACTACGCCCACACCATCATTGAAAAGCGATTCACCTACGATTTCCATCTTTAATTTTTTGGGTATCGAGTATTTAGTCAGAATACCGATAACAGCAATTGGATCTGTAGGAGAGATGAGCGCTCCGAAAAGCAGGCATTGGATCAGACTCACTTCAAATCCAATGGCAGACAATATCCATTTTGCGAGAAAACCAAGCATAAGGGTGGATAAAAGCGTTCCGATTGTTGCAAATGAAATAACTGTAGCTTTTGTTTCCTTCAGATCAGACCAGTTCACATGTAAAGAACCCGCAAATAGCAAAAAGCACAAAACAATGTCAAGCACAAAAGAGCTGAAATTAAAAGAACTTAGATTTTCGCGTATAGGCGCAATTTGCTCCGGATAAAACTGTTCTGTTAGTTTTAGAGTGATGCCAATTAAAATACTTAAGGTCATTACACCAATGGTGGAAGGCAGTTTCAACCATTTATTATTGATATAACTTAGCAGAGCTGACAATGTAATAATTAAGGAAATAGCTGAAAATATTGTCATGGTATGATAATAGAGTTAATTTATCTTTTCGCAAATTATGCGCAGCGTGACAATGATATAAAAGTCACTTATTAATTTTTGTATTTTGTACTAAAATAATTGTTATGTCGGATCCCCAAAAAAATTACTCATTTATCGGTTTATTAAAATACAGGTTTAACCTGGATGATGATAAAGCTGAAGAAAGTGAAATCATTGAATCAATAAAGAAAAATATCGAATTTAAAGGTACTAATTTATGGACACTCATATTTGCAATTTCTATCGCATCCATTGGTCTGAACGTAAATTCCACGGCTGTGATTATTGGTGCCATGCTCATTTCCCCGCTTATGGGACCTATTATGGGTATCGGTCTCGGACTTGGTATCTTTGATTTTCAACTGATTAAACGTGCATTTAAAAATTTACTTATCGCTGTCACCATCAGCTTAATTACATCTACTATTTATTTTGCCATTACACCTTTACACGAGGCGCAGTCGGAGTTATTGGCCAGAACAACCCCTACTATTTGGGATGTGCTCATCGCTCTAGCCGGTGGACTTGCCGGTATCGTTGCCAGCTCCAGGAAAAACGTCAGCAATGTAATTCCAGGCGTGGCAATTGCGACAGCATTGATGCCTCCATTATGTACGGCAGGTTATGGATTGGGAACAGGTAATTTCTATTATTTCCTTGGTGCATTCTATTTGTTCCTTATTAACTGTGTTTTTATAAGTATTTCCACATTTATCATCGTACGGTTTTTAAAATTCCGACCAGCTTATTTCGTTGACAAGGAAACTGAAAAAAAGGTGAGGAAGTACATTTGGGGAATTGCAATTCTTACCATTATCCCAAGCATCCTTCTTGCTTACAGGTTTGTACAACAGGAATTTTTCAAGCAAAAAATTCAGAATTTCATTAACAAGGAAGTTCGTTCTAAAAATCTTTACGTAATCGACAAAACCGTCAATGCTGGAAAAAAGAGGCTTAAACTGGTTATCTATGGCGAAAAGCTGACAGACAGTGTATCCGAGGACATCATTTCCAGAAAAAATATTTATGGGTTGGAAGAAGCGGAAATAAGTATTGAGCGAACGCTCGATACAAATCAAAAACCAGTTTCTTCACCGGAGTTTAAACCTTCAGAAAATATAGAGCTAGAACGTCAATTAGGGGAGAAAGATGAACGAATTGCTTCGCTTTCTTTAAGATTAAAACAACAGCAGCAGAATTTATCTAATGATACTTCCCTTTTCAAAGAATTCACAGCACTCTTTGGAAAACCCGACGAATTAATAATAACCAATACACAGCTTCTCAATAAAGACAATATCAGAGATTCGGTTACTTTGGTTTATTATTCTATGAATCGAAAAGCAAAACGAATTGACACCAATCAGTTGGAAAGCTGGCTTAAGGAGCGGACCAAATCAAGGCACATCAAGATCATCAGGCAATAACGTATTATACAATGATCGTTTGTCCATCCTCTTCGTAAGAAATCCTGTAAAATCCTTTTTTGCGATCATTCCAGGTTTGTGCATTTCCCATTTCCCGGTTGCGTTCCAGCAAGTTCAAATCCAGATCCTGATAGATCAGTGTTTCGGTATTGGGTACCGCTTCAGAAGCAATCGCTTCTCTTGAAAATTCCACATCGGAAGGTGTAAGAATGGCTGATTGAGAAAAATGGATATCCAGGTTATCCACTTCCGGCAGATTCCCGACGCATCCTGTAATGATCGTATACACCTGGTTCTCCACAGCTCTGGCCTGCGCACAATAACGTACTCTTAGATAAGCCCTTCTATCATCGGTATTGAACGGAACGAATAAAATGTTTGCACCTTTACTCACAGCGATTCTGGCCAGCTCCGGAAATTCGATATCATAGCATATTAAAATGGCTACCTTTCCTTTGTCTGTATCAAAGATCTCAATCTTATTTCCGCCCTTTACGCCCCACCATTTTGTTTCGTACGGAGTAATATGGATCTTGTATTGCTTTCCATGCGTGCCGTCACGCTTGAATAAATAGGAAATATTGTACAGCGTATCGTTCTCCATACAAAAATGAGAGCCACCAATAATATTTATATTGTATTTGATAGCGAGCGAGGTAAACAGCGCGATGTATTGATCCGTATAGTTAGTCAATTCTCGAATTGCTTCTGAAGGTTTTTTATTCTTCATGAATGATAACAGCTGCATGGTGATCATCTCCGGAAATACCACAAAATCGCTTTTGTAATCAGAAGAAGCATCCACAAAATATTCGCACTGTCTGGAAAACTCATCAAAGCTTTTTATGGAACGCATCTGATATTGAACAGCACTTACCCTTACATAAGGTGAATAGTTGATTTTTTTCTGAGCGCGATCGCTTTTATAACTAAAATTCGTCCATTCCAGCAACGTTGCATATCCACACGATTCTTTATCATTGGGTAAATATTCTGGAAGAATTCGTTTTAATGCAAAACCATTAGCAAGTTGTGCAGTTAATACCGGATCATACAGCTTTTTGTCAATTACCTGACTAACGTATTCGTCAATGGTTATTGCGTCACAATGATTAATATAATTGGGTAAGCGGCCTCCTATTAAAATCCGTTTCAAGTTATAATGCTTGGCAATGTTTTTACGTGAATCGTACAACCGCCGCGAAAGCTTCATTCCTCTGTATAGCGGATTCACCATAATCTCCATTCCGTATAAGGTATCTCCTTTTATAGAATGGTTGGTAATATTCCCATGGTCCGTTAATTCTCCCCATGATGAGGTTTCGGAGTAGCTATCAAAATTAATGATCAGACTGCAGCTTGAAGCAATAATCTCGTCATTTGTTAAAATACACAACTGCCCTTCCGGAAAAATAGTCAATAAGTTATTAAACTGCGTTTCATTCCAGGGCTTCATCCCTGGAAAACAAACTAATTGCAGCTGAACGATTTGATCATAATCTGATTTTTTAATCTTTCTCAGCTTGATCTTGTTTATAATATTTTCTTGTACTTCCATACCTTTTATTTTTTTAGTTTAGGAAAGCAAGTTGATCCAAAAAGGAAATGACGTTCGTAATTCCAATCAGATTATACTTAGCCTTAGACTTATCCAAGCCAACTTTGATTGTAACATGTGATTCGTCGCTCAGTGCTTCAAACATATCCTCGTCGGTTGTATCATCGCCCAAAGCCATCACAAAATCAAAGGAGTCTGACGACAACAGCTTATTTGCTGCCAATCCTTTATTCATATTCGAAGATTTTACCTCCAACACTTTATTCCCTTGTAATACTTTAAAAGAGTTGGTCAGATTAACCGCTGATAATTTTTTATTTACATCAATGAATAGCTGATCATTCACAGAAGATTGAATGGCCCTGTAATGCCAGGCAAGGGAATAGATCTTATCTTCAATAAAAGACCCGGGATAGCGGACAACCAGCTTCTGAAGGATTTCCTTGACTCTCATTTTCCAGCTAAGGTCCAGGTTAGACATTTGTAGCCATTCTTCTGACAAAGGTAATTTATAGGTGCATCCATGCTCCGCTACTAAAAAACCAGTCCACCCGAAGAAATACTTATTTCATAAACACCATTTCTTTTTTCTATCTTAAAAGGTAACCGATTAGAAGCTATTATTAATTTTTTTTTCATACAGGTCTATCAAAATTCTCCATTTTTAGCTCCATGGGGATGGTCAACAGAACTGACTGGAGTTAAAAAAGAGCCCGTGCAGCCTTGAAAGGCAATGGAACAGAGCACAGGCTCTACTCAACGGATGAAAAATTTATTAAAACAAATATAAGGTAGTGAGATTTAAGAAAAATTGATATTTATCAATTTGGTCACCTTTGCGGCATAATTTAAATTCTCATCTCTAAATTTTCAAATTCTGATTATTAAAAATCCGAAGTCGTTAATATTGTTTGGCTTGGATACTGAACATTCCCCGCATCCTCGGCAGTTATAAATATCTTGCTAGGCTTAAATGATGAAACGGTTTCGAGAGATGCACTTAAATTTGAGGTTTGAATCTGACCAATGTTTTGTGCATTATTGTTAGCACCAACAACCCAAACAACATAGGTTGCTTTAGAAGGAGTAAGCCTTGTCGATTCAGCAAGATTAGATACATTTATATTCAATTTATAATTCTTGTTATTATCTGTCTCAACCGTCACATATCCCCTTGCTGCTGGAACAACAGCAGAGGTTAGAAAATCTATTTTGGTTTTACAGGAGCTTAGTGAGATTAAAGCGATAAATATTACAACGATAAACGTATTTTTTTTAGCGATGTATATTAGTTGATTTTTTTTCATAAGTATGAGTTTTTAATTATTATTATTCAAGAAGTTAATATTGATTTTGCCTCCTTGTTCGTAAAACA
>DAORKB010000064.1:0-16131 GCA_035439365.1 Bacteroidia bacterium | reverse complement strand
TTATTTTCAATTTTGATGAAAACTGCTCTAAAAATAATAGCATTTCTGCTTGGATGCATTTTTGTTTTCCTCCTTGCAATCGGCAGCAACTCCGCGTGGATGTCAAAATTTGAATCCAGTTTTCCTAATCCATACCGATATGGTGATTTGTATATGCTTTCCAATATGCCAGGATACAGAGTAAAAAACAATAAAATCGTAAAGCCAATCATCCACCATAAAAATTCGGAAACTGCTTTAACAGTTATTGGTGACAGTTACACACAACACTTTGATTCCAGTTTTTTTTCAGCAGGTGAGTATCGTTACATACATTGGAACTCCATACCCGACACTGTTGCAATTGACACCAACAAGAAAAACATTTTAATCATTGAGTCTGCCGAGAGATACATCAGATGGCGATTTATAAAAAATTCGTTGTTAAGTATTGGAACAAAAAACAAGACACCTGATACCGAATCTAACACAGTAAAATTATTGGCCGAAGAAAATCTTCAATTCATGCTTACTAATTTTGATTGGGGAATGTCATTTAAAGAATTAAAAACAGGTATCTATTTAAAAGCCTTCAATCGGTTTTCGAAAACAGTTGAAAAACCGGATGGTTCGGGTCGCTTGTTTTTAAGTGAAACAATAGACCCCGATAACAATGCATCGGCTTTCACTAAAATACCTGATACTGAAATTAAAGAATTGGTATTGAATTTAAATCAGGTAAGTAATCAGTTAAAGCAAATAGGATTTGATGAAGTCTATATTTCAATTATTCCAAATGCCGCAACAATATATAAAACGAATGGTTTACCCTATAATCAACTCATACCGCGCATTCAAAACGACCCCGACACGCATTTTAAATTCATCGAATTGCTTACTCCTTTTCAAAAAGAACAACACGCTGTTTTTTTATGCAATGATTCACATTGGAATGAGCTCGGTAAAATGATTTGGTTACAACACGTAAACACTATTATTAATAAACCATACAAGCATCAAAAAAATTAACCACATAGACACATAGTAATTCTATATTTCTATGCGCCTGCGGTGTATGCTGAAACTTCAGCGTAAGCATATGTGTTTGTATTTTTTCAATTAGTTCTATTCGTTTTTAAATTTGGTCATTCCCCATCTTCACAGAATTTAACATTTAAAAATTTGCATCTAATAAATAAATATGCATATTTGTCTAGTAACGATCAAAGAAATCCAATAACACTGGATTTTTTGTTTTATATAGGGTTCTCATTGCTGAGTCTGAATTGTTGTAGGGATGAGACTTCTGGTAAAATTTGAATGAATGAAAAAACTGTTTTTTTTCTTGTGTGCTTGTTTTTTGCTTAGCTTTTTAAAAATAAACGCCACAACTTCTCTGTTTGTTTATACAATAGGTGATACCATTCGTAAAACCGCCATCGACACTGTCCCTTATATAGCAGAGGAGGAAGAATTCGAGTCTGACTCTGTTAGTTTACTGCCTGCCGAAAATTTATATTGTTTGTGGGACACTATAAACATCCATTCTCCAAAATTTAATTTCAAAGAATTAGAAACGGAACGCGAATTAACATTATGCAATCAACAAAGTTGTGGTTATGCTCACCCCTTCTTAGGAAATGTTACTTCAAGCTTTGGCCCACGAAAAAGAAAATTTCATTACGGGATGGATATTGATCTCGAAACCGGTGATCAGGTAGTTGCTGCTTTTGATGGAAAAGTACGAATCGCAAAAAAAAGCAGTAGTTATGGAAATGTAATTGTGATAAGACATTCCAACGGTTTAGAAACATATTATGCTCACCTTTCAAAAATAAATGTTGAAGTTGATCAAAATGTTTATGCCGGTCAGGCAATCGGATTAGGGGGTAATACCGGCCGTTCCAGAGGGAGCCATTTACATTTTGAGGTACGGTACCTTGGGCAACCCATCGATCCAACAGAAATGATTTCTTTTAATGACCGCAAACTTATTTCTGATACTTTTTGTTTAAGTAAAAAAACATTTAATTATTATGATGACGTTTATAAAATGGCGCGTAATAATTCTAAATATTCAAAACATAAGGTGCATGTGGTGAGAAAAGGTGATACGCTTTCCAGTATCGCTAAAAAATATGGCACCAATGTAAAAACGCTGGCTCAAAAGAATAAATTAAAAATAAAGAGTACACTTCGGCCTGGCCAAAAAATAAAAACCTGATCTAAATTGTGATTATTCATATTGAAGCTGATATAAATTATCTTTTGTAGTCGAATAGGTAAATAATCAACACCTAAAATCCTTCTTCCTTCCACAAATATAAATTGCTAATTATATCAAAGTAAGCCATTTTCGAGTCTTTCTGTATTTTAAGCAAATGAATGTCTTCTTTTTCTATTTCATCCATTTCACAAGGAATAATCTCAACACCATTCATGTTTATAATGCCTACTTTGTTACTAAGTGTTACCAAACTCCAATATTGACCAAATGCATTAAAGTTTGTCGCTTCATCATACATAAAGTTAATAACCACCTTTCCCACCTGATTGACAAAACCAACCTTTCCATTTTTCATTACAACAGCCAATGCATTTTTAAAATCACCAGCTGTTTGGTAAATGCAGGGAATAATTTCTTTTGAAGCCATATTCACATAACCCCATTTATTGTTTTTCTGAATTGCAGCGAGCCCTTCACTAAGTGGTTGAATTTTTTCAAAACGCTTTGCTAAAACGTAATTACCCATACTGTCAATTAGGCCTTGTTTTTTATTTTTTATAGCCACCACAACTCCGTTCCTAAATGATAGTGGTAATTTCGAATTACCTTCAAAATCATATTGAACCGGAATTACTGAATTACCGGCTTTATCAACAAAACCATACTTTTGATCTTTCATGATCATCATTCTGTTTTCCGAAAAATCTCCTAATAAATCATATTCACAAGGAAGGTTCACAGCGCCATTCGAATAAATCATTCCAAATTTTTTCATGGATTTAACTTTCGCAATACCTCCCTTAAAAGCTGATGTCCACTCATATACAAAGGGTATTACTTGTTTACCGTATCGATCTATAAATCCACTCAAATCATTTAACTCTACAGACGCCAACCCTTCTGAAAAATTACCGGCTTTCGAATACATAATCGGAATAACAAGGTTTCCCGTTTCATTGATATAACCAAATTTACCTCCTTGTTCAACTGCAGCAAGTCCTTCCGAATAAGCTGCTATTTCATCATACTGAAATGGTACCACAACCTTTCCTCTTTTATTTATAATGCCATACTTTCCATTCTTTCGGCAAACCGATATTCCATTTTCAAAAGCTTCTACTTCATCATAATCAAATGGTATAACAATCTTTCCTGTTTTATCAATAAACCCCGTTTTTTCATTCAAACCACAATCGGCCAGGCCCTCCGAAAAATGGTTGACCCAATCATACCTGAAGTCCACCACCAACACTCCTGTCGAATCCATAAAACCCCATTTTTCATTTTTTCGAATCGGGTACATTTTCTTTTGTGAAAGGATGATATCTGTATTTACAGTCTCTTTAAATGGATAGTCAGGAAATTCTCTCATAAAACTTTCAATCACAGATGTTCTGTAATTAATCGTATACAAGTAATAAATCGCTCTCCACGCTGTTTCAACATTGGGATTTTGAGGATATTGTTTAATGAACTTGTAGTACTCAGGAATAGTAGCATGCAAAGTAGACAGTTTAAAAACAGCATTTTCTGCATCGTCTTTAAATGGACTGTCGGGATTTTCCTTTGCAAAATTTTCGTATTCAGTAATCGTATTTTTTGATGTGGATGACAGAAATAGAGCCAGGTCATACTTTTGCTTCGCTTCTCGTCCATACTTCGAATATGGATACTCTTTTAAAAATTCCTCGTAAGCCTGAACCGTATTTTTTTGTCGGGTTGCAGCATAAACCAAACTGTCTCTTACATCAATTGCTTTGTAACAATAAGGGGTTACAGCATACGCATCAATAAACCGGTTCCAGTCGTTAATGTTGTTTTTGCTTTTATAAATCGCAAACGCCTTGCTTGTAATTTCAATCAATAATGAATCAATTGATTTTTCATTGATACCATAAGAAAGTGCATTTTTCCGCTTGTCTATACTGGCTAAATCATAAGCTCTTTTACTGCTATGTATCCGTTTATTTGCACTATCAATATTCGTAAATGGATTATCACTTCTGCTATAAATAATACTTAGCCCATAAGCAGCTTCAAGCGGGTTCTTTTTTAACCTTTTTTCAAAAATTTCCTTCGCCTTAAAATAATTGTAAATTTTTAATGCTTCATACCCCTTCTGTATCTGGTTTGCACCCAGATCAATTGCTAACCCTGTTACAAGCATAAAAAAAATAGACACTTTAAGCTTTATCATCCTGTTATTTTTTAACAAAATTAATATTCTTCCCTCATTTCCTTCGAATATTCTACTTTTTAGAATACTTTTGTATCTCCAAATTACACACTATGTTTTCAAAAGGCCAGCTTATTTTTGCACTTGTCTTTTTTATTTGTTTTGTAGTAGGAATCGCTCTTGCCTATCGAAAAGATAAAGATCAAAATGTCCATTTTTTTAAAGGAAGCTACAAAGTGCTCATTTTCGCTATTTTTATTTTTGTAGCATTATATGGGGTTGTAAAGCTTAAGCACTTCTTTTAGACGAATTTCTTACCTAAAACTTAGGCTTCGGTATTGACTTGGGGCCAAAAAAAGACTATTTTTGTTCGAATGCTAATTTTAACAACAATTAAAAACAAGCTCAATGAAAAAGATATTTTTATTATTTCTGGGAATTATTGTTTTAGCTGTAACAAATGGAGCTGCGGGGATATTGATCGTTGAAGGAAAGTACCTCTCAAAAAATTTATTTGTGCAAAACGGCTATTCCGGAAGCGGTGTGGGTTTTTGTACATATGAAATAAAAATTAACGGAAAAGTATCTCCCGACGAGATCAATTCAAGTGCATTTGAAATTGATTTTGAAGCCTCAAATATTAAAGTGGGGGCACCGGTAATCGTTGAAATTCGGTACAAAGACGATTGTATGCCCAAAATTCTTAATCCGGAAGATATAAAACCGAAAGCAACCTTTGATGTTGTTGATATTGCTATTACAAAAGGAGGCTTGTTAAGCTGGAGCACAAAAAATGAAACAGGTTCTCTACCCTATATTGTCGAACAATTTCGCTGGAACAAATGGATCCCTGTTGGAGAAGTGCAAGGTACAGGATCAACATTGGTAAATAACTACTCTTTTCAAACTACTGCTCACTCCGGAGAAAATAAATTTCGTGTTAAACAAAAAGGCAATGGTAATGTTGTTCGATTGTCACCAAATGTTACTTATCAATCCAACGCGAAACAACCAACGTTCGCGCTCCAAAAAGATTCTCAGGCAATCTCCTTTTCTGAGGAAACCATGTACGAAGTATATGATGCTTTTGGAAATATCGTAAAACGTGGGTTTAGTAATAATGTAAGTATCTCCAATATGCCTAAAGGCAATTACTATTTATGTTATGATAATCAGATGGCTGATTTTCATAAAAAGAGATAACTTACCTATTTCCTGTTTGGATTGTTTCTGTTAATACAATCAATTCGCTCATCATCATGGCAGTCGCTCCCCATATGGTAAAACCATCAATACTGTAAAAAGGCGTTTGTATTGACATTCCGTTGCTGTGGGTGATTTTCTTTACCGATTTTATTACGTTTTGACGATTCAAAATATCAATTGTAATGATCGTTTGAACTTCTCTTTCATTTTTAACGAAGTCCGGAGAGCTATTTAAATAACCAATGTAGGGCGTAACCAAATAATTGCTTGGATTAATATAAACATCCGTTAAATTTCCGAGAACCTCCACCTTCTCTATGGGTACACCTATTTCCTCGTAAGTTTCCCGTAAAGCAGTATATTTTAAATCAGGATCACTCTCTTCGGCTTTCCCCCCGGGAAAGGCAATTTGTCCACTATGAATACCTGCATATATTGCTCGTTCAATTAAAACTGTAGAAATTCCATTTTGAACGGGATATAATAAAATTAAAACTGCACTTTTTTTAGGGTTGTTAGCGGCTTGAGGTGGATGATTTTTTTTTAATGCTGTAACTTTTCCTGGAACCATTAAAAACTGTGCGTTTTGCCCAGGTAAAGGCTCACTCAATTTCGCTCTTAATTGCTCAATAAATGGGTGCATAACATATTAAATTTAGATCAATGTAAATGAAAATGCCGGTTTTTGTTATGAATTATGAAACCAATTTTAAAACGGAAGCGTAATAGATAACGTTTTCAAACATATTTCCCATGAGTTCAGAACAAATACAAGAAGTGGTTGGATGGTTAAATAGCCAAATCTCCCACGTAAACACTGCGATCAATGAGGCACACGCTGCAAAAAATGTGGGTAGAGAAACACAATATGAAGGTATGCGCGATGCTTTTATCAGATGCCTTAATAAACTTAAGAATGCTTAAACAACTGCATTCTTAAGTTTGTTTTTTTTATTATCTTATCGCTATTACTTGCCCCACCTTTAGCCTTGTTTTATTAGGCAATCCATTAATCTCTTTTAAAGAACTTGGTGTTGTTGCAAAGTGCTTGGCGATATTTAGAACTGTATCACCTTTTTCTACTTTATATACTTTCGCATTTGTAGGGAATGCTGCCAAGCCCCATTTGGTCTTTTTTACAGTAATCTCAGTGCAAACCAGCTTCTGTTCGGTAAATGAAATTAAATATTGGGGATTAATGGGCAGACCTTTTAATCGTACCTCAAAATGCAAATGAGAACCCGTTGAATGTCCTGTACTACCACCTAAACCTATCGTCTGACCAGCCAATACAACCTGCCCGGATTTTACTTTTATTCTCGATAGATGTGCATAAACCGTTTCCAGACCGTTATAATGACGAATGATAACAACATTTCCAAAGCCACCACAACTTTTTGCAACACGCACCATACCATCAAAAGCTGCTGCTACTTTATCACCTTTTCGAAGATCAATATCAATTCCATTGTGCATGGCACTGTCTCTCCATCCAAACGCTGATGTAACCACGCCATTATAAGGGTGAAAATAGTCTCCTTCTTTCATTCCTTGCAAGGTTAAATGAATGCTTGAATCCGGTTTTAATTTTAACATATCATTTTTAGGGAATAAATTATGAATCTCGAAACTTGTATAGATATCATCCGCTGGAAAAGCGGATGTCATCGTTTTTAATTGCGAAATGTTTTTCTTTTTCAAGATGGCAATTATATCTTTTACTTCCTCAATTAATCCATCCGGAATATTGTCCAACTCAAATAACTGATCTACCAATTCATTTAAATCTTTATTATCTAAATTTTGTGCATTGGATAGTTTTTCGATAATGATCGCTGCAGATTTTGAATTTTTTACCGTATCCACACCCGTTGCAGCAGATAATTGACTAGAAAGTAGCATCATAAAAAAAGAAAACACACAACATATAAATGCTGTGTGTTTTTTAACTATATAGATCCTGAATACACCCATTGCCGCCAGTATTAGAAATTAAATTTAATAATTTTTTTGGAAATCAATCCTGAGAAGTAAACAATTCTACGCCACGATTCCTAAAAAGTTATCTAAATTTTTTAACTGGTCGAAATGGAGTTTAGTTTGTTTTTCCCGGATAAACCTGCAACGCTTTTTCAAGACATTTCATTGCATTGGTTAAATCTGATTTATTTAAAACATACGCTAAACGCACTTCATTTGTTCCGGAACCTGCGGTAGAATAAAAACCGGTTGCAGGAGCCAACATAACCGTTTGTCCCTCATGTTCAAACGATTCCAATAACCACTGACAAAATTTATCCGCATTATCAATCGGTAATTTGGCAATACAATAAAAAGCACCGCTTGGTTTTGGAGCAAATACGCCATTCATTTTGTTCAAGGCGTCAATTACTAAATCCCTGCGGGACACATATTCCTTTTTAACGTTTATAAAATATTCCTTCGGAGTATTTAAAGCAGCTTCGGCACCAATTTGTCCAAAAGTAGGTGGACTTAAACGCGCCTGAGCGAATTTCATAGCTGTGTTGATCACTTCTTTATTTTTAGAGATCATTGCCCCGATACGTGCTCCGCAAGCACTGTAACGTTTAGAAATAGAATCTAACAATACCACATTGTCATCTATTCCTTCCAAATGCATAACCGATACATATTCCTTGTTATCATAACAAAACTCTCTGTACACTTCATCACTCAGTAAAAACAAGTCATACTTTTTAACCAATTGTTTTAACAGTTCCAATTCTTCACGTGAATAAAGATATCCTGTTGGATTTCCTGGGTTACAGATCATGATCCCTTTCGTTTTAGGGGTGATCAATTTTTCAAATTCTGCAATCGGAGGCAATGCAAATCCATTTTCAATGAATGATTTTACCGGTTTTACAACAACATCTGCAGCACAGGAGAAACCATTGTAATTTGCATAAAAAGGCTCCGGAATGATTATCTCATCACCAGCATTAAAACACGTCATCATCGCTATTTCAATAGCTTCTGAACCGCCCGTAGTAATAATAATATCAGAATAATCCAATTTAATATTGTACTCGTTATAATAACCTGCTAATTTTCTTCTGTATGATTCAATTCCCGCAGAATGCGAATATTCCAAGACTTTAATATCTGTGTTTTTTATTGCATTTAGCATCACCTCTGGCGTTTCAATATCTGGCTGACCGATATTTAAGTGATAAATTTTTCTTCCGGCCTTTTTTGCGGCTTCAGCATAAGGAACCAATTTACGAATAGGAGAAGCAGGCATTGTATTGCCTTTAGTTGAGATTTTTGGCATTTTAGTTAAGGTTTTTAAATTGCCGCAAAGTTAAAAACTTATTCAATACCCCCCTTTTCAAAACGACAAATCCTCTTCTAAAATGTATAGAAGAGGATTTTCGAGATACTGTAATTCTTTTACTACAAGCTTTTTTTGATCTTATAGTTCAACCACAAACTTTTAGTGTTTTTCAGGTGTAGCTGCTGGAGCTACTGCTGGTGTTGGGTCTGGTTTTACTTCTCCTTTGATTTTAAGTACTTTTGACGGCACATCTGCATTTGAAGTAAGGGTAACTGTTTTTTCAAAGTTTCCTACTCTGTCAGTTGCATAATGTACTTTAATAACGCCTGTCCCACCTGGTTTGATTGGCTCTTTTGGCCAAACTGGTGTCGTACAACCACATGAACCTGCTGCATTTGAAATAATCAAAGGCTCTTTTCCAACATTGGTAAATTTAAATTCACGGTTTCCATCAGCATTGTGCTCAATTACACCATAATCAATTACTTCACTTTCGAATTTGAATTTAGGAGCATTTGGATTAACCGGGTTAGGGGTTGTTGTCTCTTGCGCATTCATGCCAACTGCAACACATAGAAATAAACCCAGAGATAAAATTGTCTTTTTCATTTTTTTTAAGTTTTAAATTATTTGATAATAGGATTTAGTGTTTTTCCAATGGAGTTGCACCATTCTCTTTTTTCCCATTCGATGGGAAAGCTTCTTCAACCGGTGCACTCTCAACAACACCTTTAATTGTTAACACTTTTTCTGGTGTCTTCGCATTTGAATGAAGCGTTACTGTTTTTGTAAAGGCACCTGGACGTTTTGTATCGTAAGTAACCTTAATTACTTCACTATCACCAGGTTTAATTGGAATATTTTTAGGATAAGTTGGCACCGTACAACCACAAGAACCTTGCGCGTCGGATATAATCAATGGCTCTTTTCCGGTGTTTTTAAACTTAAACTCATAAGTACCATTACCTGCATAGGGAATGGTTCCAAAATCATGAAGCTCAGCATCAAATTTAATCTCAGCCAAAGAAGTAGCAGGCTGAGTCGTTGGATTCGGAGCATTTTCGCCGGTTTGAGCTTTTATTGATAAGCCTAAACAAGCACATAAACTTAGTGTAATAGCTATTTTTTTCATTGTTTGTTAAATTGTGAATGAGCATTATATTTCACGACCGGGCAAAGGCCAAAATCATGCCATGTTATAAAAACACAAAACCTAAATTTTACTACCTTTGCCGTCTTTCAGATAACGAAGTAAGCAAATTATTATGGAAATTCCTAAAACATACGATCCCAAAATTACCGAGGATAAATGGTATAGCCATTGGCTAAAGCACAAGTTTTTTAAATCTATTCCTGACGAAAGAGAACCCTATACGATTGTCATCCCTCCACCGAATGTTACAGGTGTCTTGCACATGGGACATATGTTAAACAATACCATCCAGGACGTATTAATTCGTAAAGCGAGGATGCAGGGAAAGAATGCCTGCTGGGTGCCTGGTACCGACCACGCCTCTATTGCTACAGAGGCTAAAGTTGTTGCTTTATTGAAGGAAAAAGGTATAAAAAAAAGCGATTTAACCCGTGAAGAATTTTTAAAACACGCCTGGGAATGGAAAGAGAAATACGGTGGAATTATCTTAAAACAATTGGAAAAATTAGGCGCCTCCTGTGATTGGGACAGAACCCGTTTTACCATGGAGGATGATTTAAGTGAAGCCGTAATTGACGTATTTATTGATCTTTATAATAAAGGTGAAATATACCGTGGTGTAAGAATGGTGAATTGGGATCCGGAAGGTTTAACTGCCGTTTCAGATGAAGAAGTAAACTACAAAGAAGTTAACTCCAAATTATATTATGTTAAATATAAAATTGAAGGAACCGCAGATGAATGGATCACCATTGCTACTACCCGTCCGGAGACTATTTTAGGGGATACTGCCGTGTGCGTTCATCCGAACGATGAACGGTTTAAGCACCTCAAAGGAAAACATGCCGTCATCCCTTTTGTAAACAGAGCAGTTCCCATCATTTTCGACGAATACATCGATATGGAATTTGGAACCGGGGCCTTGAAAGTAACTCCTGCTCATGATATCAATGACTATAATCTTGGATTAAAACACAAATTGGAAACAATTGATACCATTGATCCAAATGGGAAGATGAGTGCTGCTGCAGGGTTCTATATTGGTGAGGATCGATTTACTGTTCGTAAAAAAATTGCGAAGGATCTGGAAGAACTCGGAATGATTGACAAAATTGAGGATATTAAAAATAAAGTCGGTTACAGTGAAAGAACCAATGCTGTTATTGAACCCAAATTATCGCTTCAATGGTTCTTAAAGATGGATCGTGTTTCCAAGCCTGCACTTGAAAATGTATTGAATAATGAGATTAAACTGATCCCTGAAAAATACATCAACACCTATAAACATTGGATGGAAAATGTACATGACTGGTGCATTAGCCGACAACTATGGTGGGGACAACAAATTCCAGCATGGTACGACAACAAATCAAATACAGCGGTTTGTAAAACAAAAGAGGAAGCATTCAAAATTTTAAAAAGTAAAAACCCGGATGTGACCCTTGCCGATATTAAGCAGGATGAAGATGTATTGGATACCTGGTTCTCTTCTTGGCTATGGCCAATCAGCGTTTTTGATGGTTTTAAAAACCCAACCGGAAAAGACATACAATACTATTACCCTACAAATGATTTAGTAACAGCACCGGAAATTTTATTCTTCTGGGTGGCGCGTATGATCATTGCTGGTTATGAATACCGTGGTGCCAAACCATTTTCAAATGTATACCTGACCGGAATTGTAAGGGATAAGCAGGGGCGCAAAATGAGTAAACAATTAGGTAACTCACCAGACCCTATTGAATTAATGGAAAAATATGGTGCGGATGGCGTACGTGTAGGAATGCTGCTTTGCTCTCCGGCAGGAAATGATTTGCCTTTTGATGAAAGCCTTTGTGAACAAGGTAGAAACTTCTCTAACAAAATATGGAACGCCTTCCGTCTTATCAAAGGTTGGGAAATTAGCTCAAAACAAGAGCAATCGGCAAACAATGCGATTGCTATTGAATGGTTTGAAGCCAAGTTCAATGAACAATTGATTCTTATCAATGACCTGTATTCAAAATATCGCATCAGTGAGGCCCTAATGGCTACCTATAAATTGATCTGGGATGATTTCTGTGCCTGGTACTTAGAAATGATAAAACCTGAATTTGTGGAGGGTGTTTCGTTACCGATTGATCAAAAAACATATGATGCGACCATCATTTTCTTTGAACACATTTTAAAAGTGTTGCATCCGTTCATGCCTTTTATTTCTGAAGAGATCTGGCATTTAATTTCTGAACGTAAAGAAAAAGATTGCATTATTGTTTCTTCCTGGCCAATTGCTAAAACAGAAAACCATGCATTAATAAAGGATTTTGAAATCATTGTTGAATTGATCACAGCAGTTAGAAATATCCGCAAACAAAAAAATATCTCCCCAAAAGAAAAACTGGAGCTTTATGAAAAAACGGAGCAAGGTGCTTCTACAAAAAAATTCAATGGCATTATCTCCAAGCTTTGTAATTTAAGCAAGTACGAATACGTTACTTCTAAAAAAGAAGGTGCTTATTCATTTGTATTAAAAAACATGGAGCTTTACGTACCTTTAAATCAAAACATTGATGTGGATGCAGAACGTCAACGCTTGTCGAAAGAGCTGGAATACAATGTGGGATTCTTAAAATCGGTACAAGTAAAATTAGGCAATGAAAAATTTGTTGCCAACGCAAAACCCGAATTAATTGCTAACGAAAAGAAAAAACAGGCAGATGCAGAAGCTAAAATAAAGGCAATTGAAGAACAATTGTCCAGTTTAAATTAATTTCTAACTTAAAAACAAATCCCTATGGCAAGTAAAAGAGATATTAAAAGAACCATCAATAATGTTATTGGTAATTTTCTTGACGATTGTTATTCCGATATGTTAAACAATCCTGGCAAGCATGACACAGAAATTGAAAAGATCGTAGATGATGCAGTAGATTTAGCAGACGACTTAATTGCACGCGTGAATAAATCAAAAACAGTTGAAGTGAAAGGAAGAAAAGCTCATTTTAACGAAATCAATAAACAATTAAAGGAAAAAACAATTGGCCTTCTTAAAAAACTGGATACGCTTTAGTAGTATCACTAAATCTATATTAAATGACGACTTCAGAAGTGAGGTCGTTTTTTTTTACCTGTACATTGACTTGAATTTATGCATACCCCATAATTTTATAGGTAATGTAACCTACAACTTCATGGATAAGGCTACTCCAACCTTCTAAGGCAGATATCTCAGGAATAAATACATGATCGAATTCAAATTTTCGTGCACCCGAATATCTATCGGTACTAAAAGGATCCGCTGTTATTCCTACTTTCTCAAAGCATCCCAAACTTCTTCTCATGTGAAATGCAGACGTAATTAGTAACACGTTTCCCGATAGGCGCTCCTGATCCATCAACGCTTTGGTCAGTGTTGCATTTTCATGTGTATTTTGTGATTCCGATTCCATTCGAAAATCGCTTTCCGGAATTCCAAAATAATTCATGTACCGTTTTAGGTAGATGCCCTCTTTCATTTCAGGATGCAATAAACGCCCGGAACCTCCGGTAAAAATGATTTTTTTGATATGGCCCTTTCTATATAACTCAACCGCCTGTAATAGCCTATCCACTCCGCGATAAAATTGTACCCTGTCTATCTTTGAATCATATGAACTCATTCCTCCCAGAACAATACCAATATCATATTTTTTCAATGTACTTGTTTCCGTAGCTGGAATTTCCCAGGGCCGGATAAATTCATTAAAAATAAATTCATTTGAAAAAAAGATAAGTAATCCAAATCCCCAACGAATGCATTTTTTTTTACGTATTTCATTTTTGGAAAATACGGCAATTGCTAATAATCCAATGATCCAAAGAGCTGGAGTTATTGCAAAGGCGAGTAATTTGGAAAGTGCAAAAAACATATGTATAATTAATGCATTAAAAGTACACAAATTTACAATTGTCTTTATCTTTATCACATGATGAAGCAACAGATCAAATTTTTCTTTCAGTTTCTATTGATTGCCTTGATGATCTGTTGTCTCATTTGGCACCAGCTCATCATTTATGGTATTTCTCAGGGGATAGGTCAAGTCTCTATGATCATTCAGGCGAAGCCTGTTTCAGAAATTTTAGATGATACTACCTTTCCTGATTCACTCAAAACAAAACTTCGATTAATTGCCGATGTAAAACAATACACGATTGATAGCCTTGGCCTGAAGCCAAGTAAAAATTATACGACCTTTTACAATCAACACCAAAAAGCGCTTCTGTATACAATAACAGCTTGTGAGCCTTATTCCCTTAAACCCAAAGAATGGACATTCCCACTACTTGGCGCAGTGTCCTACAAAGGTTTTTTCAATAAAGAAAAAGCTAAAAAGGAATATTATAAATTAAAAGCTGAAGGCTACGATGTAGATATATATAGTCCTTCCGGATGGTCAACCTTAGGATGGTTCAAGGATCCTATTCAATCCAACATGCTTGAAAAAAGCGATGGCACATTAACCAATCTCATTATTCATGAGCTTTCTCATGGAACCTTGTATGTAAAGAACAATGTAAATTTCAATGAAAATTTAGCCAATTTTATTGGTGACAAAGGGGCTGAATTATTTTTGATCGATAAATTCGGAACTCAATCTAAAGTTTACCAGGATTATGAAAACCGCAAAAAGGATGATAAACTATTTGCTGATTATATGCTGAAATCCACCGAACGTTTGGATAGCTTGTATCATACATTTTCGAATGAGCCTGACACAGTAAAGAAAGCTAAAAAAAGACAACTTATTACCTCAATTGTTCTTGGCGTAAATCGCTTGCCTTTATATAAACATAAAAACTATTTCCGTTATTCTTTGCAGGCCTTTTTTGAAGGAAATGCGTTTTTTATGGCATTTACACGCTACGATTCTCAATATGAATTATTTGAGAAAGAATACACCGAAAAATTTGGCTCCAACCTTCGTAAATACCTGGATTTTCTCAAAAAAACATACCCCTCACTTTGATTTGGTTTAATGCCCTTTTAAAGCTAAATTTGTCTGAAAAGCTGATTCTCTAAAACACTATGAATTCATTCATTACCGAGCCGTACAAGGCAAAAAATAAAATACGCATTGTAACTGCCGCATCCCTATTTGACGGGCATGATGCAGCTATTAATATCATGCGACGCATCATTCAAAGCAGCGGTGCAGAAGTGATACATCTTGGACACGACAGAAGTGTTCAGGAAATTGTTAATTGTGCCATACAGGAGGATGCCAATGCAATTGCACTAACCTCCTATCAGGGAGGGCACATGGAATTTTTTAAATACATGTACGACCTGCTCAAACAAAACGGTTGTGGGCATATTAAGATATTTGGCGGCGGTGGTGGTACCATTTTACCGAGTGAAATTGAAGAATTGCATGCTTATGGAATAACCCGCATTTATGCACCGGATGACGGGCGCATGATGGGACTCCAGGGAATGATTAATGACATGCTTGAAAAATGTGATTTTCCAACAGGCGACAACTTAAACGGTGAGGTAAAACATTTGAAAGAAAAAGATGTTAAATCCATTGCCCGGTTGATTTCCGCAGCAGAAAATTTTCCGAAAGAATTTGCAAAATTCAACACCGAAATAACAAATCAGGTAAAAACGAAACAAGTGCCTGTTCTTGGTATCACCGGTACGGGGGGATCCGGGAAATCCAGCCTGGTGGACGAATTGGTTCGCCGTTTTTTAATTGACTTTAAAGACAAAACCATTGCGATTATTTCTGTTGATCCGAGTAAACGAAAAACAGGAGGCGCCTTATTGGGTGACCGCATCCGCATGAATGCCATTAAAAATGAACGTGTATACATGCGTTCATTGGCCACTCGGCAAAGTAACCTGGCCCTTTCAAAATATGTAAAGGAAGCTGTTGATGTTGTAAAAGCGGCTAATTATGATTTGATTATCCTGGAAACATCCGGAATTGGTCAAAGCGATACCGAAATTACAGAGCACAGTGATGTTTGTTTGTATGTCATGACGCCTGAATATGGTGCCGCCACTCAATTGGAGAAAATTGACATGCTTGATTTTGCCAATATTATTGCGTTGAATAAATTTGATAAAC
>DAORKB010000063.1:0-16132 GCA_035439365.1 Bacteroidia bacterium | reverse complement strand
TCCAAATGAAATTTCCTTTTGTAATCATCATCAATAAATTGGAAGTCATGCGGAGACGAAGGATCATACTTCATAAATATTTTTGAAATCTTTTTCATGTCTTCTTTTGTAGTGGCATTGACATTTAAACGATAAAATAAAATATTCAACTGATTGTAAACTGTTTCCCTCAAGGTGAAGACCATTGGAGCAACAGGGTCATATGGGGACCGAATCAATGCATCCTTAACAATACCAATAATACGCCCGTTTGAATTCGCACTGTAATTAATGGTTTGACCCAATGGATCTTTTAAACCAGTTCTTTTAATCAATGCCTCATTTACAATAACACTTGTTGTATCATTTGGTGGAACACTGAAAAAATCTTTTCCCGATACTAGCTCCATTCCTACTGTCTTAAAATAATCGGGGCTTACTGTTATGATCCCCATACTCTCTGCATCTTCTGACGCCTTCTTACCAGGCCAGGTATTCAGCATGGTGTTATTGTTTACATTACTAAGCGAAGAAGAAGAGCTTGCAAGACTCTCAACATAACCGGATTGAAGAAGTTCATTTTTCAATGCCTCATAATTTTTCCGCAAATCAGGACTTGCAAAACTCACCAGTAAACGATTGCTATCGTATCCTTTGTCACGCTCCTGTGCAAATTGAATTTGCTGATAAATGATAAACGAGCTGATAATAAGCCCTACTGAACAGCTAAACTGAATAACTACCAACACCTTCCGTGACAATACTGCCGATTTATTGGATTGCATTGTTCCTTTTAAAACTGTTGCCGGTTGGAACGCCGATAAATAAAAGGCTGGTCGACTTCCTGCTAATATACCAGTAAACAATACATACCCTAACATACTAAACCAAAAAACAACATCGGTGAAAGGAATATGTATTGCACTACCAGTAAGATCGTTAAAATAAGGAATACAAAATTGAACAATAACCAGGCACAACAAGAAAGAAATAAATGTTAGTAATACAGACTCCGCAAGAAACTGAATGATTAATTGTTTACGCTGCGAACCAATTGCTTTTCGAATACCCACTTCTTTTGCCCTTTTTGCCGAACGAGCCGTTGACAGATTCATAAAATTAATACAGGCAATAATTAGAACCAGTGCACCAATTATCGAGAACATAATCACATAATCAATATAGCCTCCTGCTATTTTTCCATTCTCAAAATTTGTATACAAATTCCAATCTTTCAAAGGATACAAAAACAATTCGGGTTTAAATGAGCAAGCTACCGGAAGCTTTTGACAAATCAGATTTTTGAGTATCGGTGCCAGTTGCTCCGGTTTTGCCCCTTCCTCCAATTCTATAAAAAGACGATTGGATTGGCTATCCCATCTATCTTTCGATTCTTTCATCCATTCAGCATTTTCCAGAAAGTATTGAAAAGGCACCAAATAGTTAAATTGCAATGTTGAATTAGAAGGTATATCTTTTAATATCCCGGTTACCATTAAATTGTTTTCATTATCAAATCTTACCATCTTTCCCATGGGGTCAACATCTCCAAACAATGTTTTCGCGGTTGATTCAGTTAATACAATGGAATACGTTTGTTTCAATACATCTTCAGGGTTTCCTTTAATCAGGGGATACTCAAACATGGTCAAAAACTCCGCCCCGATTTGCGCTCCTTGAGATGCAATCGTTTTATCACCAACTTTGAGGTTATGAAAGTTTATCCAGTCACATAGCACAGCGTTTTTCACGCCTGGTACTTCCTTTTTAAAATATTCAAGTTGAGGTACTGATGAAACATGACCTGTCGTGACACCATCTTTTTGTGATGTGTAATTCGCCATTACATGATACAACCGTTCGTATTTTGGAATGAATTTATTATATGAAAATTCCCGTAGCGCCCACAATCCAATTATCAATGCTACAGCCATACCTACTGCAAGACCGGCAATATTAAGTATCGAATACACTTTATTTTTTAAGAGGTTTCGAAACGCTATTTTGAAATAATTTTTAAACATCTTCAAATAATTAAATTAATTGGTTCATTCTGTTCTTAAATTTTTAACAGGGTTTGCAATAGCCGCTTTTATTGCCTGAAAGCTAATGGTTATCATCGTAATAATCAGTCCAATGAAAGCTCCTACAACAAATACCCAGGGGGCAATAGAGATATGATATTCATAATTCTGCAACCATCCCTGTAAAAAATAAAATGCCAAAGGCGATGCAATGATACTGCTGATCAATACCAATACAATAAAATCTTTACACAACAACATCCATAATTGTATAACAGAAGCGCCTAATACTTTTCTTACACCTATTTCTTTCGTACGTTGCTCGGCTGTATATGCTGCCAATCCAAACAGTCCTAAACAGGAAATAAAAATTGCCAATCCGGATAGAATACTTGCTAATTTCCCAACCAACATTTCCAATTTAAATTTTTGGTTGTAATCTTCATCTACAAATGTGAAGCTGTATGGAAAAGTAGGATTGTATTTATTAAATATCTTTTCCAAAACTGCAATCGCTTCCTCTGTTTTTACGGTGGGTTTGATCCGGTAAAAAATAAAACCATAGTCACTTCCTTCGGGTGCTTTTTTAAAAAGCGTTGACACAACCGGTGTGTATGGGGATTCCAGAATTGAATTTTCAACTACACCAACGATTCGCCACACTTCATTGTGATATACAGTAATCACTTGATTCAAGGGTTCTTTTAACCCCATTTCTTTTATCGCTGTTTCGTTTACAATGATGCAAGCAGTATCGGAACTTAAAAAATTTCTTCCCATTTTTATTTTCATACCTACGGTCTCAAAATAATTGTCGGACACAGCCATATTGCCTGTATTAATAGGCATGTCACTTTCCTTTTTCCCAGGCCAATTTTCAATGATGGGATAATGATTTATTCCATCCAATGGGCTTGATGATTTTGCCACGCTTTCCACCATACCCGTTTTAAGTAGTTCATTTTTTAGTGCAACATAATTCTTATATAAATCATCGCTTGTCCGCGTCATCAGCAAACGATTAAAATCATAACCTACTGGCCTGTTTTTAACATGTTGAATCTGCTGATAAATAATGAATGTACTGATGATAAGTGCAACGGAACAACTGAATTGAACAACAACCAAAACTTTGCGTCCATTACCTGCCGAGCGTTTCGATTGAATGGTTCCTTTTAAAACTTGTACAGGATTAAAAGCAGACAAATAAAATGCGGGACGACTTCCGGCAAGCAGCCCTGTAAGCAGCAAATATAAAATTACAATGCACCAAAACAAAGGGGATGCAAAAGGGATATGAATTGTTGTTCCCGTGAGTGCATTAAAAAATGGTAAGGATAATCCAACAATTAACAGCGAGAAACAAAACGAAATAAAAGCAAGCAAAACAGACTCTGATAAAAATTGAACGATCAATTGCGAGCGATAAGAACCAATTGCTTTTCTTACTCCTACTTCCTTCGCTCTTTTTACAGAGCGTGCAGTGGATAAATTCATAAAATTGATG
This sequence comes from Bacteroidia bacterium, assembly GCA_035439365.1. Taxonomy (GTDB): domain Bacteria; phylum Bacteroidota; class Bacteroidia; order 2-12-FULL-35-15; family 2-12-FULL-35-15; genus 2-12-FULL-35-15. The sequence continues at coordinate 12,622 of DAORKB010000063.1, read as the reverse complement.
CAGGCAATTAACAATACCAATAGGCCAATTGTGCCAAACATATAAACATAACTGATGTAACCACCAACTGATTTACCATTTTTAAACTCGGAGTACAAATGCCATTTTTTTAAAGGATGCATAATTAACTCCGGATGAAGGCGTGCGTTGGAAGCACTCTTTTCCATGATGATATTTTTGATTTTTCTTGCTACTACCGCTTCGTCTGCATTTTTTTGTAACTCTACATAAATAAACGGGCCATTCGCCATCCAAGGATCGGTCGGATTTCTGAAACCTTCGCTCGTCTGAATAAGGTAGCTGGTAGGAATCAAAAAATTAAATCGTATCGTTGCGTTTTCTGGTACATCTTTCAATATACCGGTTACAGTTAGGTCATTTTCATTATCAAGTCGTACCTGCTTACCCATGGGATCGGCATCTCCGAATAAAGCTTTTGCCGTCGACTCCGACAATACAATTGAATACGCATCTTTTAATGCATTTGCTGCATTTCCTTTTAACAAAGGATACTGAAACATTTTTAAAAAATCACTGCCTACATAGGTGCCTTTCTGCTGGAGCTTTTTATCGCCGGCTTTTAATCCTTTTTCATCCGGATTTGTTGTCTCCGTAACATATTTTATTTCCGGAACTTCTTTACGTAAAACATCCGATAAGATAATGGATAAATAGGGCACTGTTTTCAGTTCATTATCAATTTTTACGTTTCTTTGCAGTTGATAAATGCGTTCTGAATTGGGTAAGAACCGATCATATGAAAATTCATTTATAGCCCACAAAGCAATGATCATTGCTACTGCCATGCCCACTGCTAAACCGGAAATATTGAGCAGTGAAAAAACTTTATTTTTCCACAAGTTTCTCCAGGCTATTTTTAAATAGTTTCTAAACATTTCTGCTTTTATAAATTGAATGAATAAAATAAATTCCATGGGTATGAGTGAATGCTCGGCCGTCGAAGTATTGACGAAGGCCGGTGCTGTTTCATTCACTCATTATTAACAATGCTACGTTATGTCAATACCCAAGGACTTTTTATGATTGCATAATATTCTCCAACACGATCTGTCCATCCAGCATGCGAACAATACGATGACTGTAACGTGCATCATGTTCACTATGTGTTACCATAATGATGGTGGTACCTTGCTCATTGAGCTGCGTCAATAAACGCATTACCTCACTGCCACTGTTCGAATCCAGGTTACCGGTTGGCTCATCGGCCAAAATTATTTTTGGATTGTTTACTACTGCTCTGGCAACTGCCACACGTTGTTGTTGCCCGCCCGATAATTGTTGAGGAAAATGATTTCTGCGATGAACGATCTGAACCCTTTCCAACACTTCTTCTACTCTCTTCTTACGTTCTGCTGCTGGCATCTTTGTATAAATCAATGGCAATTCAACGTTTTCAAAAACAGTGAGCTCATCAATCAAATTGAAACTCTGAAATACAAAACCAATATTTTGTTTTCGTAAATCGGCCCTCATTTTTTCGTTATACTTCGCAATCTCGTTCCCGTTAAAGAGGTAACTCCCTTCGTCCAGGTCATCCAGCAATCCAAGAATATTTAACAGCGATGATTTACCACAACCGGATGGACCCATGATGGCAACAAACTCTCCTGTCTTTACTTCCAATGAAATATTATTGATTGCACTTGTTTCCACTTCTTCTGTGCGATACAATTTCTTAAGGTCGGTTACTTTGATCATTTTATGTTTGTTTAAAATTATTTTGTTTAAAAATAGTCGTATTTAAAAAGCTTGTGCTTCGTTTTTTCTTTAGTTATACACAGGTTCGCTTTGAATCATTTTAAATGAAGTTCGTCTTTATCCGCATATTTATCATAACCGGATGTTATTACTTTATCACCGGCATTTAACCCTTTCAACAATTCATAATATTCAGGATTTTGCCGCCCTATCTGAATATCTACCTTGTATGCGGTTTTGCCATCCTCGCTTACTTTAAATATCCAGTTGCCGCCTGTTTGCTGATAAAATCCACCTACCGGCAACAACAAGGCACGTGTTTCATCCCCCAATGCAACCCGTACTTGCAGGGTTTGACCTCTTCTCAATCCGGTAGGAACAGCTCCGACAAACTCCATATCCACCTGAAAACGTCCATTCGTTATTTGTGTGTAGATCTTTTTAATTTTTAACTGATAGGTTTTGTTATCCAGCATAAAGGTTCCAACTAAGCCGGCAAAAATTCTGGAACTGTAGTGCTCGTCTACGTCTACTTTTACTTTAAATCCGCTCAATACATCAATTTGTCCAACACGTTCTCCTTTATTTTTATTCTGCCCAAACTCTGCATCCAAAGAAGTCAGCTGTCCTTCAACCGGTGCCCTTACAATCAGGTCACCTACTTTTTGTTGCATCACTTGCAGTGCATATTTTGTACGCGCATAGGTTTGATCCACCTGTTCATCCTCCTGTTTTGAAGAAACAGAATCCTGTTTCAAAATCTGAGCAGTTAATTTTCTTCTTTTCACCTGATACTCATAATTTATTCGTGATTGCTCATATTCCTGGAACCCGATTACCTTTTCGTCATATAGTTGTTTATTCAAGGTGTGTAAGCGATCTGCTTCTTTCCAGGCGTTTTCCACATCTGCCATTTGATTCAATTTGGTAATTGTATTTTGTAGAGCGGCATTGTGAGAAATCTGCATTTGCGTAATCAGGTTGTATACTGCTGTTTGCTGATTTACAAGATTCAATTCCAAATCCGTGTTCGCCAGTTTTAAGATAGCATCTCCTTTTTTTACAACCGCTCCATCTTCCACATACTTTTCTTCCACTCTGCCTCCTTCAGGAATATCCAGGTAAATGGTTGTAATCGGATAAACAATTCCATTCACCGGGATAAATTCCTGAAATCGGTCATTTGTAATTTCACTGATAACAATACGATCCGTTTGAACCGATGTTCCACCTTTACTGGCCGCTATGTAACTAAACGCAACAAAAGAAATAAGTACAGTAATACCCAGTATCATCGCGATCCGTTTTACACTCCACTTTTTCTTTTTGATAATTGTATCCATGTTGACGTATTATTTCTTTTTCACAGAGCTCTTTGTGAATACGGTGCCAAAACCCTAAAAGCTTAATTACTTGACGATTACATATTTTGCAAAAAATAAAAGTGTTCATTTTCGGACAGTACCTGTCCGGTATTGATACAACCCTTTATTAACCGGGCTTTTAACATCCTGTTTGATTTGCATTGCTCTTTATAATATACTATTATTGTAGGGATAATTTTCAACCTCATAACTTATCTGACGCGCTTCTTATGTTATTAAAAACTGCATCCATATTGGTGATCGATGACGATACAGACATACTCACAGCAGTAAGATTGTTATTGAAAACAGAAGCAAAGGAGGTGCTTACCGAGAAAAATCCCGAGCAGATACCACAGCATTTATCCGGTAAAAAATTCGATCTGATCTTATTAGACATGAATTTTAAAAGCGCTGTCAACTCGGGCAATGAAGGTTTTTATTGGTTGGAAAAGATTAAGAAGCTAAGCCCTGCTACTCCCGTTGTAATGATTACTGCTTACGCAGCCATTGATCTAGCGATTCGTGCGTTAAAAGAAGGCGCAGCCGATTTTATAGTAAAACCATGGCACAATGACAAACTGATTGAAAGCATCAAAGATGTATTAAGTAAAAAAGAACATGACACAACAAGCTCTAAAAACAAAGGTGTAACAGCTTCACTTGAGTTGATAGGTGAATCAGCTGTAATGCAGGATCTATTTTATAAAATTGAAAAAGTTGGCCCTACAGATGCAAACATTTTAATTTTAGGAGAGAATGGAACAGGTAAAGATTTAATTGCAAAAGCCCTTCACAATTGCTCGCTGCGTTCAAAGAAAGCATTTATCAAAGTGGATGTTGGAGCGCTTACTGATACACTTTTTGAAAGTGAATTATTCGGTCATAAGAAAGGTGCTTTTACAGATGCCCGTGAAGACCGCGCCGGCAGGTTTGAATCGGCCGACACAGGAACCCTTTTCCTGGATGAAATAGGAAATATAGCTTTGCAACAACAATCAAAGTTGCTGACCGTTTTGCAAAACAGGCAAATTACACCGCTTGGTGCCAACAATGCAACACCAATTGATATTCGATTGATATGCGCCACCAATGTTGGTCTGAAAGATCTATCAGATGAAAAACGTTTTCGGAAAGATTTGATTTACCGGATCAATACGGTTGAATTAGTGGTGCCACCACTGCGACAACGAGGAAGTGATATTATTTTACTGGCGAATTACTTTTGTAAAATGTATACTGAAAAATACGCCAAGCCGGCCATGCAATTGGATAAATCGGCAATTGACAAATTACTCCATTACGCCTTTCCAGGAAATGTAAGGGAATTGCAATACATCATTGAACGGGCGATTATCATGGCAGAAGGACCGACATTGAAGGCTGCTGATTTACTGTTTTCTCCACTGGAATCAAAAATGGAAGATACAAAAGAAGAATTGAATTTAAGCGTGCTAGAAAAAAATACCATTATGCATGTTATTGAAAAAAACAATGGGAACATTTCAAAAGCAGCAAAAGAATTGGGCTTAACAAGAGCCGCTTTGTACCGAAGATTGAGCAAATACGATAGTTGATGTCAAAAAAAATAATTATACGGCTTTTATTTAAAACGATACTTCTATTTGTATCACTTTGCATCACATCCTATTGCGTTGTAAAAGCATCGTATGTATATGCAGTATTTGCATTGATTATTTCGTGCATAACAATAATTTACATTTATCGCTCACAAGCTGCTGCATTCAATGAATTTAATGATTTTGTAGAGTCTGTTCGCTACCGTGATTTTACAAGACATTTTAATACAAAAAACAGTACAACCGAATTGCAAGCTATGCGAAAAGGGTTTAATGAAATTACAGAATCATTTAAAAACCTGTCCAAAGAAAAGGAAACAAATTATCAGTACTTGCAGAAGATACTGGAATTAGTGGATACCGGTATTTTATCTTACGAAGAAAAGAGCGGAGAAGTAAACTGGATGAATGAATCGTTAAAAAAAATGATCGCTATCCCTTACCTTCCAACCATTCATTCCTTATCATCCAGAAACGAGAACTTGTATCAGCATATCATTGCGCTTAAAGCCGGTGAAACAAAAGTATGTGATGTACAGGTAGGAAAAGAAACGTATAAATTACTATTGTCTGCAACCGTTTTCCAATCTGTAGAAAAAAAATTTCATTTCATTGCTTTTCAAAATATCAATAAAGCAATGGATGAAACAGAAACAAAAGCCTGGCAAAAGTTATTGGGTGTATTGACACATGAGATCATGAATTCCATTGCTCCTATTTCTTCATTGGCAGATACCATTAAAAATCGGCTATCCTCTATAGAGAATGAAACGGATTATATACATTCAAAGGAAGATTTGAATTTAGGTATTGAAACCATTAAAAGACGAAGCGAGGGCTTACTCATTTTTGCTGAAAAATATCGCAACCTTACCAAAATATCAAAACCTATTTTGAAAAAAATATATGCCAGAGATCTATTTGAAAATATCTATGCATTGATGCAACAATCGCTCGAACAAAAAAATATTGAACTGGATATTATTTTAAAAGATCCCAATATTCAATTGGATGTTGATTCGAATCTGGTTGAACAAGTTTTAATTAACCTGGTTTTAAATTCTATTGAAGCTGTAAAAGAAAAGCAGGCGCCAAAAATCATGTTGAGCGCTTACGTGTTAGATGATGAAAAACCCATTATTGAAATAACCGATAATGGCATTGGCATTCCGGAAGAAAACATGGAAAATATTTTTATTCCTTTTTTCAGCACACGTAAAAATGGAAATGGTATTGGTTTAACATTGTGCAAACAAATCATGATTCTTCATCAGGGAAGCATTCAGGTTCGATCAAAAGTAGATATGGGAACTTCGTTTGCGTTGCATTTTGGGTAGGTCGCACAGGCGCCGCTTAGCTCACGCGAGACAGTGTGCACTCTACCCAAACATCTTCCCCGGATTCAAAATATTTTTCGGATCAAATACTTTTTTAATTTGTCGTTGTATGTCCAGTGCTTTTTCTGCAAATACCAGATTCATGTACTCTTGTTGAATCAAACCAATACCATGTTCTCCGCTAATGGTACCTCCTAACTGACGACACAATGAAAAAATTTCGGCAATTGCTTTTTTAATATAACTTCCGTTCCATTGTTCATCCGTTAAATTCCCCTTTATGATACGTACATGTAAGTTTCCATCGCCGGCATGTCCATAGCAAATGGATTTAAATTCGTATTTCACACCGATATCTTTTATGCCACCAACCAATTTTGCCAGCTCAGCTCTTGGTACCACGGTATCCTGCTCTTTGCTGATAGCATTCATTTTTACGGCTTCGTTTATTTTTCGTCTCAACTTCCAAAGCTCCTGCTTTTGTGCAGCCGAGTCAGCAAACAAAATATCACCGATATCAAATTTCGACATTACTTCAGCAATCGCTTCCATTTCTTTCATCAACAAATCAGTATCATTTCCATCTACTTCTATCAGTAAATGTGCGTAAATATCCGGGGCCAGTTTTACAACCGTGCTTTCTACATATCTACCGGCCCAATCCAATGCATCGCGTTCCATAAGTTCCAATGCACTGGGTGTATATCCTGCACGAAAAACTTCACTAACTGCTTCGCAAGCTTCGTCCAGGCTACGAAACGGAACCAGCATCAATAAATCATGCTTTGGTAAAGGGATCAAACGTACCATTATCTTCGTAACAATTCCCAAGGTTCCTTCACTTCCAACCATTAGTTGAGTAAGATTATAACCTGTTGAATTTTTCAACGTATTGGCACCGGTGTATATAATTTCACCTGTTGGCAGTACAACTTCCAGGTTCAAAATGTAATCTTTTGTGGTTCCATATTTCACGCATTTAGGCCCACCACTGCTTTCGGCAACATTACCTCCCAAAAAGCAACTACCCTTGCTGGCTGGATCCGGCGGGTAAAACAATCCTTTTTCTTTTACCGCATTTTGAAATACTTCGTTAATAACACCCGGCTCTACAGTTGCCTGAAGGTTACGCTCATCAATAAATAGAATTTCATTAAAACGTTCCATCGACAAGCTGATACCACCATGAACAGGCAATGCTCCCCCACTTAATCCGGTACCCGCTCCACGTGGTGTAACTGAACACTGCTTATCATTGGCCAGTTTCATTATCTCACTTATCTCCTCAACTGTTCGAGGCTTTACAACCACTTCCGGCAGAAAAATCAAATCTTCTGTTTCATCATGTCCGTAATTGGAAAGGACTTCCGAATCAACAATTACATAAGTATCACCAACAATTGCTTTCAACTGTTCAATAATTTTTGAATTGATGGTTGTATAAGTCATAAAAAAGAAGATTAAATGCGTTTAAAATTGCCGATGATCCTTCAAAAGTAAGCTGAATTTACAGATGATTTTTACATTCAAATAGGGCTGTATTAACAATAATTTGTTTATAGCCGGGTGAATTGTTAATAAAATAAAAACAGCTATATGCCTCGTTCACAGTACTAATTCGGCCACAAATGTTAATTTCCAAACCGCTTATCACATTAAAACTTGTTTTATAACTTCCTTTTGTTAAATTCGCATTCCCCCATTGTCAATACTATATGAATACCGTACCATTAAACGAATCGCGGCCTTTTTTTAGGTTTCGGTTCTGGAGATTTTTGTTTCATGAAAAAATTGACCGTTGTTTTTCTTTTTGTTTTAACCACATTTGGTGGTTACGCACAAAAAAAGAACATTTCTTTAGAGAATATTTTTAAGAACCCACTTTTTTCTGTTAAAGGTGTGTATGGTTTGGTATCCATGAATGATGGATTACACTATTCCACATTGAAAGATGGAAAGATCCTTAAATATGAGTATGCGAATGTCGGAACACCAGAGCAAATTGTGGATCAAAATGAACTAAACTATAACGGTAAAAAAATAAGCATCAATAAATACAGCTTTACAAAGGATGAAACCAAAATCCTGATTGCCTCAGAAATAGAATCCATCTATAGAAACTCCACGAAAGAAAATTACTACATCTACGATAGAACCTCCAAATCCATCACGCCTGTTAGTGAAGCCGGTAAACAAATGCATGGTTCATTTTCACCCGATGGCAGTAAAGTGGCTTTTGTTCGCGATAACAACATTTTTATTAAAGACCTGGCCTCCGGCAAAGAAACAGCTGTTACAACAGATGGGCTTCAAAATAGTATTATAAATGGATATGCTGATTGGGTTTATGAAGAAGAATTTACATTTTCAAAAGCGTTTTTCTGGAGCCCCGACAACAAAAAAATTGCATATTACCGCTTTGATGAAAGCGAGGTTAAAGAATATATGTTTACCGAATACAAACATCAATTATACCCCAGCGAATACAAGTATAAATATCCCAAGGCAGGAGAAAAAAACTCCGTAGTCACCATTCATATCTATGATCTGGCCACTTCAAAAGACCTATTGATGGATATCGGTAAAGAAACAGATCAATACATTCCCCGCATCAAATGGACACCAGATCCCAATATCCTTTCCATTGTTCGCATGAACCGTCATCAAAATAAACTGGAGCTTCTCTTCAACAATGCGACCACCGGAACTTCAAATGTTATCTACACAGAAACCAGCGATACCTACGTAGATATCCATGAATCGGAAGGTGACTATGTTTATTTTACAAGTGATAAAAAACATTTTATCATCATGAGTGAACAAAGCAAGTTCAACCATTTATACAAATATGATATGAGTGGAAAGCTGGTGAATGCGATCACAAAAGGCAACTGGGATGTGGTACGTTTTTATGGAGTTGATGAAAAAGGTTTTGTTTATTATACCGCTTCCGAAACCACTGCTACTGAAAGAGATGTCTATACCATAAAATTGGATGGTACAGCGAAAAAGAAAATTTCTACGGGAAAAGGAATGAATGTCCCCAACTTTAGTTCGGGGATGAATTATTATATCAATAGCTTTTCTGATGCCAACACCCCTGATTTTATAGCGATATTCAATAAAGAAGGGAAACAGATCCGCGTATTGGAAGATAACGCCGCATTGATAAAAACAATGGAGGAATTCAACATCAGCAAAAAGGAAATGCTTCCATTCAAAACCTCACAGGGAATTGAATTAAACAGCTGGATCATAAAACCACCCGATTTTGATCCCAACAAAAAATACCCGGTATTGATTACCTTTTATGGCGGCCCCGGCAGTAACCTGGTAAACAATGGATTCGATAAAAAATATTTTTTCTGGAACCAGTTGCTGGCAGAGAAACAATACATTGTTGTATGTGTTGAAAACCGAGGAACCACCTATCGTGGTAAAGAATTCAAACATTGTGTATACAAACAACTCGGGAAATTAGAAGTAGAAGATCAGATAGAAGCTGCAAAATATTTTGGTTCACTTCCTTACGTCGACAAAACCAGAATTGGCGCCTGGGGCTGGAGTTACGGAGGTTTTTTAAGCTCACTGTGCATTACCAAAGGTGCAGATTATTTTAAAGCAGCCATTGCTGTGGCACCTGTAACCAATTGGCGTTATTACGATAATATTTTTACTGAACGTTACCTGCAATTGCCATCCGAAAATCCGGAAGGATATGACAATAACTCCCCGATCAATTATGTTGATAAGTTAAAAGGAAAATACCTGTTAATTCATGGAAGTGGTGATGACAATGTACATTATCAAAACACGATGGAAATGGTCAATGCATTGATAACAGCGAACAAACAGTTTGATTTGTTTATTTACCCGGATCGGAACCATTTTATTAAAGGAGGAAATACAAACTTACATTTGTATACAAAAATGACAGATTTCATTCTTAATAACTTGTAAATAACATGTCGATAACTTGTGAATAAGTACATGAAATTTTGTTAACAACTGAATTATTGAATTACATTTTTTAATATATAAATTGCCAAACGAACCAATTAAAAGAATAGACTATGGCCGGACAAACTACAGAAATGAATGATTTAGGACTTTCTCAAGAAGCGGTTGAGAAAAAACATCCAAAGGGGTTATGGGTTCTATTTGGAACTGAAATGTGGGAACGCGTTAATTTTTATGGTATGCGCGCATTGCTTACCTTGTTCATGGTTAATTCCTTATTATTAAAAGAAGAAGATGCTTCCTTGATTTATGGTGGTTTTCTTGGGCTTTGCTACTTAACTCCGATGTTAGGCGGTTTTATTTCGGATCGTTTTTTAGGTAACAGAAATTGTATCATTTTAGGTGGTAGTTTAATGGCTACCGGACAATTCTTTTTATTCTGCAGTGCCAGCACATTTGATGGGAACTTGCCAATGGCCCGTATATTAATGTGGATAGCCCTTGGAATCATCATTTTTGGAAACGGTTTTTTCAAACCCAATATTTCCAGTATGGTGGGAAGCTTGTATCCCAAATCACAAAAAAGCAAGCTGGACAGTGCCTTCACAATTTTCTACATGGGTATCAACCTGGGTGCGTTCATTGGCCAGTTTATGTGTCCATTATTAGGAGATGTTACGGATGCAAACGGTGTTCGTGATTTATCTGCTTTTAAATGGGGCTTCCTTTTTGCTTCCTTAGCAATGGTAACCGGAACGATATTCTTTTATTTCTTAAAAAATAAATACGTTGTTACACCCGAAGGCAAACCAATCGGTGGATTACCTTCAAAAAACGATGCTTCTGATTTTGAAGAAGGAGAAGCTCAAAAAGCAAATTTCTCAAAATCATCATTAACCATTTCTGTTATTTTATTTGCTATACTTTGTACCCTTTTTAGTACGCTGTTTGGGCAAAATGCCATTTACTCCCTTATCTATTCCAGCGGTATTACATTAGCATACCTAATTTTAACAGATACCTCATTAACAAAAGTGGAGAGAGATCGTGTCATTGTAATTTACATCGTATCCTTTTTCCTTATCTTCTTTTGGGCCGCATTCGAACAAGCGGGCTCTTCCTTAACATTCATCGCCAACAATCAAACGGATCGTAATTTCCTCGGCTGGAACATGCCTCCTTCTATGGTTCAGATATTCAACGGTATTTTCGTTGTTGCACTTGCTATCCCATTCAGTATCCTTTGGGATTCATTAAATAAAAGTGGTAAAGAACCGACTTCTCCTTTTAAACAAGCTGTTGGTTTAGGGTTAATTGCTTTGAGTTATTTTATCATTGCCAACAATGTAAAAGATCTTGGAAACAATGGTTTATTAGGTGTACATTGGTTGATTTTATTGTATTTAATACAAACAATGGGTGAGTTGTGCCTATCACCAATCGGTTTATCATTGGTTGGTAAATTGGCACCAAAACGTTTTGCTTCTTTGTTATACGGTGTATTCTTTTTATCCAATGCATCCGGATATGCCTTGGCGGGAACATTAGGTTCTATTTTACCGGCAACAGGTGATAAATTTCAAGCAGCAGAAAAATTAGGATTAAACCTTCAGGATATACTTGATGGAAAATATAAAGTTACAGAAGCGCAGAAACAATTACTTTATGACAATAAAGTTTTTTCGCTTGAATACCCACACTTTGCCGGATTTACCATTCACAACATCTATGAATTTTTCATTGTGTTTGTTGTTTTATGCGGTATTGCTTCTATACTTCTTTTCTCATTAACACCATTACTTAAAAAGATGATGCATGGTGTGAAATAAAATTACAACTGTTTATTAAACAAAAATCCATTGTCCAAAGCAATGGATTTTTTGTTTACACCATGCCCGCGCTTACCCCTCTTTAACATTTTTTGCCATAACAATTCAATACATCATTCGTAAGCTCTTTGTATATTTACAGTATATTTTAATTTTTCAATTCATGATACGAAAAATACTAATTGCGCTTACTGTTGCTACACTTGTTGTTGTGGCAGAGAGTTTTGTAAACAACATACAGGCACCTGCAAATGAACTTACAGGCCCCGTACATTGGTATACCTTTTCAGAAGCTGTTGCCTTGCAAAAAAAGAAACCTAAACTCATCATGGTAGACGTATATACAAGCTGGTGTGGCCCATGTAAAATGATGTCGGCAAATACATTTGGAAACCCAACTATTGCAAAATATCTGAACGATAATTTTTATCCGGTAAAATTTAATGCCGAAACATTTGATAGCGTTGCATTTAATGGAGTTGTCTTTAAAAACAGAAATGCTCCTGGCACTCAACGCCCCGTTCATGATTTTGCCGCATCTATTCTGGATAATAAACTCATGTACCCCTCTATCGTTTTTTTAAATGAAGACATTAAACGTTTACAGGTTATTCAGGGATATTACAAAGCTGACCAGTTTGAACCGATGATGAAATATTTCGGAACAGGAAAATACAAGGATACGAAATACGAGGATTTTCAAAAATCCTTTGTTGCAGAAGTGAAGTGACAAAAACCTCCAAGATTTTTTTAAAATCTTGGAGGTTTCTTCCTTTAATTTTTGATGCTCTTCAATCGGAGCATGCGGGTCGTGTCAGTTCAAGCGGAGTCGA
>DAORKB010000062.1:3767-16240 GCA_035439365.1 Bacteroidia bacterium | reverse complement strand
GGAGATAATTTAATTCACTCCGAGTAAAAAAAATGTAAAGGGTGCCTGATTTTTCAGGCACCCTTTTATTTTTTACTTTTTTAACAGGTTGTTACCGAATGGTGTTTTTATGTTAAAGGACTACAGAACAATCTTTTTTGAAAATTGTAACTTTTTATGTATTGGAACATTATAGATTATAGATATTTAAAATCGCATGCAAAAATGAAAACACGCTACAGTTGTATTTTGCTTCTTGCCCTATTCTTTATAGAATTGTGTTCTTCGCAAATAAGCGGAGCTTCAAATCTTTATGTAAAAGATTCCCTGACTTTTTGTAGATTACTATCTTCGACTACATCTTTTCTGGTTATTTCAGAAAAGGAAAGAACAGAAATTAATATTTTTCCAAATCCGGCCTCTTCAACAATCACGGTATCGTGTAACAAACCGTTGCAGTCAGTTTACATGTTATCAATTTATGATTTGCTGGGGAAAAAAGTAAAAGGATTTATAAAAATGGCGAATAATAAAATTGAAATAGATGTATCCGATTTACAAAACGGAATATATTTCTTACAAATGGACAACAAACAGGAGATTATTCAACAAGAGAAAATTGTAATTACACGTTAACAAGTGCGTTAACTGATTCACATAAGTTAATGTATGCAATAAAAAAAGAAAGAGCGATTTTTAAATCGCTCTTTCTTTTTAGAAGTAACTGTTTTAATGTTAATTAATTATTTCTTTAAAATGTCAATTGGATTAAACTCACGTATGGTTTCTTCACTGATGTTTAGCTCATTCAGTATAATTTCCAGTCTTTCGGGGCTTAAGAATATTTTGCCATTTTCAATTTTGCTGTACGCAGGCTGTGAGATCATTAATTTCATAGCCATCGCCTCTTGCGAGATCCCTTTAATTTGTCTGACGATTCGAATTTTATTTCCTATCATGATTAAAATTTCTGGTTGATGGTTATGTAAATATATAAAATAAAGATTACTTCCTAAATTTTGGTTGTAAAATATTTTTGAAATATCCTCTTTTCTTTCTAAGAGATATTAAAATTTTATGAATGAAAAACGGTATTAAAACCTTTTTTTTAAATGTTAATAAGTATTTAAACAGAATATTTGAAGGTTCTAATATACAATAACAAACTAATTATGAGATTTTTAGATCAAAGGCGCAACTTTAAAAAAGTTACAAAAGGAATAGTTTATAACCATTGTTGTTATAGATTATAACTTCCTAATCTTTCGTGTAAATTTTATTAAATGTAGAATTGTGGACTTCTATCAAAGGCCATCCCCACTCTGAGAAGTAATATACTCATTATTATTTTTTGTTTTTTTTTAAGAATTTTTTTCGGCTAATTTAAACCTTACTGTGTAGAGGGAACAGTATATTGGATGACTAAAGATACATAAAAAAGAATGCGCTAAAGAGTTTCAATGCTACGTTAATCAACTAAAAATTTAAATGCTATTAAAAACATGAAAAGAAAAAACTTACTATTTTCAATGCTGTTTGTCCTGCTGCAGGTTGCTGTATTTGCACAGGGTAGAGTAGTTAAGGGGTCTATCACAGATTCCAAAACAAAAGAGACACTTCCGGGTGTTACCGTATTGGTAGAGGGCACGACGACTGCTACTTCGACCAATATAAATGGAGAATTTACGATTACAGTACCTGAGGGGAAAAAATTAGTAATTTCTTCAATTGGTTACGTAACAAAAACAATTGATGCAAATCAAGATGTAATTAATGTTTCATTAGATGCTGATGCAAAGATGTTAACTGAAACAGTTGTTACTGCAATAGGTATATCGAGAGAGAAAAAATCTCTTGGATATGCATCACAAGAAGTAAAAGGTGATGATGTTAAGGGATCCCATGAAATGAACGTTGTGAATACCCTTCAAGGGAGAGTAGCAGGTTTGAGTATCTCTAGCGGAAGTGGTGCGGTTGGTGCATCTTCATCCATTACATTACGCGGCCCAACTTCTCTTACAGGTAATAACAGTCCATTATTCGTTATTAACGGTATCCCTGTTGATAATGATTTCAGAGCATCTCGTACAGGTTCTCCAAGTTATGGAAATCCTATTTCGGATTTAAATCCGGATGATATCGAATCAGTAAACGTTTTGAAAGGTGCAGTAGCAGCGGCTCTTTACGGGTCAAGAGCGGTGAATGGTGCGATCGTGGTTACCACTAAAAGTGGAAGAGGCAGCAAAGGAAAATCAAGTGGTTTCCAGGTAACTTATAATTTTGGATATTCTCAAGATAAAGTACTTCGTTTACCCGAATTTCAAAATAAATATGGTCAAGGTTACACAGGAGATGATCCTGCTACAGGTAATGGATTTATGGAAGCTGATGAAAGCTGGGGTGCACCTTTAGATGGACGTCCTTACATAAATTACAAAGGCGAGAGCAAAAGCTGGAGCCCACAACCAGATAACATCAAAGATTTCTTTGTGAAAGGTTCACAGTTGGATAATGCACTTTCAATAGCAAGTGCTGATGAAAAAGGTGCGGTGAGACTTTCTCTTTCTTCTTTCAATCAAAAAGGTACTGTTCCAAATACTGCATTCAATAAATATACTGCTGGTATCAGCATTAATCGTCAATTAACAGAGCGATTGAGCGTTGATGGAAGTGTTAATTTTACATCAGGACAAGGTAAAAATCGTCCGGGAGTTGGATATGATACTTATAACCCATTGCAATCTTTATTTGGTTGGTTCGGTCGTCAGGTGGATATGAATGAATTAAAAAATACGTATAACGACATTGATCCTTCCACAGGATTGCATTATACATGGAATCACTATCACAATAACCCGTATTGGACTTTGTACAATAACCTGAACACAGATAAACGCGACCGCGTAATTGCAAGCGCACAGTTCAAATATAAATTGACAAGCTGGTTATCAGCAAGTGTAAGAGGTGGAGCAGATAGTTATACAGAAAAACGGTTCCAGAAATTTAAAAACGGAACAGTTGATTACGCCTATATGCAAAAAGGCGGTTTTTATGATGATAATGCTAAAAAAAGCGTTAGCAACATCGATGCAATGCTTGTTGCAAACAAAAGATTTCAAGATAAATTTTCAATCACTGGAACATTAGGATACAACTTTTACAGAAATGTTTTTGAAAGAAACCAAACGGAAGTAAGAGGGTTGATCGTTCCGGATTTGTACAATGTTTCATTCGCTACCAATCAACCAATTGTTACCAATTTGATTCAGAAAAAAGAGAATGTTGGTATATATGGATTGGTTTCATTTGGGTATAAAGATTTCCTTTATCTGGATTTGACTGGTCGTAAAGATTGGACATCTGCTTTAGCAACAGGTAACAGAGGATATTTTTATCCTTCAGTATCTGGTAGTATGATCTTCTCAGAATTAATGAAAGGTCAGAGATGGTTGTCTTTTGGAAAATTGAGAGCTGGTCTTGCGTTTAGTGGAAATGATACAGATCCATATTCTTTAAGCTCTTATAAGCAAAAAGTAGAAATTGGATCGGATCCTTCGATTATAGCTAACCCTTTCAAAGGTGGAGTATATTTAACGGAGGAAAATACTCTTAGAACAAAGGATTTGAAATCAGAAAAAGGTCAATCGTTTGAGGTTGGATTGGATGTTCGATTCCTTCAAAGCAGAGTTGGATTGGATTTGACTTATTATAATACAACTACTAGTAATTTGTTGGTTCCAGTATCAATCCCTGCATCTTCCGGTTATACTTCTATGTTTGTTAATGCTGGTAAAATCAACAATCAGGGAGTTGAGATCATGTTAAATTTGACTCCTATTAAAACAGAAAGTGGATTTACATGGAACTCTAACGTTAACTTTGGAAAAAACAAAGGAAAAATTATTGAAATAGCAGACGGATTGGATCAAATATTATTGGAAACTCAAAGAGCGCAATTGTATTTGGTTAAAGGCGAGTCTTATGGTACATTGATTGGTTCTGTTGCTTTAAAAGATGCAAATGGAAATAACCTGATCAATCCAAACACAGGATTGCTGATAAAAGATCCTACTCCACGTAAGCTAGGAAATGTAACTCCTGATTTCAGAATGGGTTTTGATAATAATTTCTCTTATAAAGGAGTGATGTTTGGATTCTTAATCGACTGGCAAAAAGGAGGTAAAGTATTCTCTCAAACAAATATGTGGTTAGATTATACTGGTAACTCTATCAGAACAGCAGATCGTCCTGATGATGGACTTGTTGTTAAAGGAGTTGTAGCCGCTAATAACAATGGTGTTTGGGAAAGTACTGATGTTGTCAATACAAAAACTGTTAGTGCTGAAGAATACTGGCATGATCATGCTTTTACAGATTTTAACAATGATGTTTACGATGCTTCTTATGTTAAATTGCGTCAGATAAACTTAGGTTATTCACTGCCGGGCAAAATTTTGGATAAAACTCCTTTTGGTAATTTATCAATTGGTTTGTATGCAAGAAATGTAATGATTTTATATTCTAAAATCCCAGGTATGGATCCAGAGGTAAATAGTTCCAATAATAAGAATGGAGCAGGTTTTGAATCCAATTCAATACCTTCTACCCGATCATTGGGAGTTAGTTTAAAAGCTGTATTTTAATTTTAAAACTTTACAATTTATGAAAATGAAAAAACTAATTATATATAGCATAGGCCTGGCTGTACTAGTCACCTCTGTATCTTGTGAAAAAAGATTTGATGAACTAAATGTTAATCCAAGTAATCCTGAAAATGCTCCATCGCAAATGCTATTGGCGAATGCAATCATAAACACAGCTTATCGAATTCAATTAACAGCTGGATTAAACCTTGCAGATCAGTGGATGCAACAAACCAGGGCAACTACTTATATGGAAGAAGACAGGTATAGTCCGCGCGCGGGAAATGTTACAAATCTGGTTTGGTCAAGTTTATATTCTGTATCATTTGCTGATTGCGTGCTTGCATCAAATCTTGCAAAAACGAATAACCAGCCGGATAATGAGGCTATTGGTTATATATTGAAAGCCTATATCGGTTATAATTTAACAATGCTTTATGGTGATGTTCCATATACACAGGCTGCACAAGGAAAAGAATATGTTAAACCTGTTTATGATGGGCAAAAAGTGGTATTGGAAGCTGTAATCGCAGACTTGGATAAAGCCATTGCTATAATTGGTGGTACCACTGATGCAACTGTTGCTGAGGAACTTACTAAATATGATTATATCTATGGTGGAAAAATGCAGAAATGGAAAAAATTGGCGAATGGTTTGAAATTGCGCGCCTATTTAGCATTAACCACTGGTGGTACAGATAAAAAAGCAGAAATAAATGCTTTATTAGCAAGCCCTGATATTTTTCAATCTACAGCTGACGATGCTAAATTAACGTATGTGGCTGCAA
The DNA here is from genome assembly GCA_035439365.1 of Bacteroidia bacterium. Lineage (GTDB taxonomy): Bacteria > Bacteroidota > Bacteroidia > 2-12-FULL-35-15 > 2-12-FULL-35-15 > 2-12-FULL-35-15. The sequence goes on along the minus strand of DAORKB010000062.1, from coordinate 10,830 downwards.
CTGGTGCATCCAATCCTGTTTTTCAATGGATAACATCTGCCAGAAAAGATGATTTTAGAATGAGCTCTTCATTGGTTGACTACATGATGGGTAGTTCAGTAGATTTAACAAACCCAGCTGATCCAAGACTTAAAATTTATGCGGACCCTGTTGCAAAAGGAGCAAATGCCGGTAAATATGTGGGTGGAAAGAACGGCTTCAAAGGAGCAATTGGAGATAATTCTACATTGGGATCAAAGTTTTACAATGCAACTTCACCATTTGTATTTATGTCCTATGCAGAAGTTTTATTTATTAAGGCAGAGATGGACCCAACAAACGCTGCAAACTATACGGCCGCTGTGACTGCGTCCTTTGTTCAAAATGGCCTTACTGCAACAGATGCTACAACTGCACTGTTAGATCCAAAATTTGCATTCAATCCGGCTAAAGGAGAACAGTTGATCGCTGAACAAAAATGGATTGCCTTGTATGGTCAAGGCGTGGAAGCATTTAATAACTGGAGAAGGACAGGTTTTCCACTCTTAGCTCCTGCTACATTAGCGGCTACGAATGGTGGAACTATACCTAGAAGAGTTTGTTACAATACAGATGAATTGATATTGAACACAAGTAATGCAACTGCAGCTTCCGGGACATTAACCCCAGCAGTGGACGTTGTTTCATCTAAAACATGGTTTGACAGAAACCACCCATTAAATTTCGGAAATAAATAAGATAACTTAAATTCAAAAAGAGTTGCGTTTTAATTTTAAAATTAAGCGCAACTCTTTTCGCTTTATACTTTCTTCAATTGTTAATAGAAAGTGAATAAAAATGTTTTAAATTATAACAATAGAATAAATAATAACAATTAATTTTCCATCCAATCAGACGAGCACAACTACTAATTAAAAAATGCTAAAAACCTATGAAAAGAAAAATAGTCTTATTTTCATCACTGTTCATGCTCCTGCAGGTCGTAGTATTTGCACAAAGCAAAACCATTAAGGGAACGGTTAAAGATTCCAAAACAGATGAGACAATACCCGGTGCAACGGTGATGGTTGAAGGGAACCCCGCAAGTGCTACCCCGACTGATATAAATGGTGCATTTACAATTAATGTAGAAGGGGAAGGAAAAAAATTAGTCATCACTTTTATGGGTTATGAATCCAAAACAGTTGATGCCAATAAAGATGTTATTGATGTTGCGCTTTCAGTTAACACTACTTTATTAAAGGAAACAGTTGTAACAGCTCTTGGTATTCCTAAAGAAAAGAAATCAATCGGTTATGCTGTTTCTGAGGTGAAGGCAGGAGATATTGCTAAATCCGGAGAACAGAATGCTATTCAAGCATTAGCGGGTAAAGCTGCTGGTATACAAGTTACCTCCTCTGGTGGAACACCTGGTGCATCCAGTAAAATTACATTACGCGGTAATTCAACATTTACAGGACAGAATCAGCCTTTGATCGTTGTAGACGGTTCACCGATTGACAACGAGACAAATGCGATTGTTGGTGATAATCCATTCAATACTGGTTTGAACGGTGTTAATAATTCTAACCGTGCATTGGATATTAACCCTGATGATATTGAGTCGGTATCAATTCTTAAAGGACCTGCCGCTGCTGCGCTTTATGGTGCACGTGCAGGTGCTGGAGCCATTTTATATACTACTAAAAAAGGAAAATTTAGAAAGGGATTAGGTGTTACATTAAGTTCAAGTGTGGAGCTTCAAAAAGTAAATAAACTACCAGAACAACAAACAAAATATGCGCAAGGTGCTGCATCCAATGGTAAATTTTTAACTGCAGATCCAGGTCCTGATAACGTGTATGGAACACCTGACGATGTAACAGCAGGTACACCTCAATCATGGGGACCGACACTTGAAAGCCTTGGAATGACACCTTATGATAATACTAAGAATTTTTATCAAACAGGAACTACTTATACAAATAACTTATCGATAGATGGTGGTACTGAGAATACAACGTACAGGTTCTCCTACAGCAATATGGATAATACAGGGGTTATGCGTAATTCATATTTAAAACGTAATACCATTCGTGTAAATGCAGATCATAAATTAAGTCAGAAATTAACAACAGGTGTTTCTGTAAGTTATGTTAATACAAAATCACAACTTCCACAGAACGGAAGTACAGTTGCTGGTCCTATGTTAGGGTTGATGCGTACTCCTGTTAGCTTTAATCTTTCCGACTATCAATATGAAAATGGATTTAACAAAACCTATTTCGGTGGATATGATAATCCATATTATTCGATTTATAAAAATCCATTTAATCAGAGCGTTAACCGTGTTTTGGGAAATGCCTATTTAACTTATAAACCGCTGGAATGGCTGGACGTGACGTATAGATTAGGACTTGATAACTATTCTGATTATAGCCGCCAGGTATACGCGATGTCATCCAATGGATATATTTTTACAGATGATCAAGGTTATCAAAAACGCTTGGGAGAGATCGATTTTAATACGTTAAACAGTATGACATTGAACTCGGATTTAACAGTAGCGGGACACAAGAAATTTGGTGAAAACTGGAATACATCGTTGATATTAGGTAACAACCTTTATCACAATGAAACAAAAACAATTTTCTCAAGAGGAAGAAAATTATCTGTTCCTGAATTTTATAATTTAAGCAACGCTTCTGATTTGTACACCAACAACGTGATAAGAGCAAAAAGAACATATGCTTATTATGCAGATGCATCAATTGATTACAAAAGTATGGTGTTTTTAGGATTGACAGGTCGTAATGAATGGTCATCAACATTTGGAACGAAAAAGAATAATTTCTTTTATCCAGGTGTAAATGCAGCATTTGTAATTTCAGAGGCTGTAAAATTACCAAAGTGGTTCTCATTTGCTAAAGTAAGAGCTGCATATGCTGAATCAGGTATATCACCACAGCCGTATAGTGCAAAAACATATTTCGGTACTCCTATTTATACAGATAGCTACACCGATGGTAACACATTCCCTTATTTAGGAAACAATGGGTATGCTATTTTTAATACAATTGGTAGCTCTAACTTGACTCCTGAGCGTGTAAAGGGACGCGAGTTTGGTACAGATTTACGTTTCTTTCAAGGACGTTTAAACTTGGATGTTACCTATTATCATCAAAAAACCTTTGACATCTTGATTCAACGCCCGATTTCACCTTCTAGTGGGTATACTGGATTATTTTCCAACTCAGGTCAGATGGAAAATAAAGGTTGGGAAATTGCTTTGTCAGGCAAACCTGTTGATCGTGAAAATTTCAAATGGGAAATTAATGTTACCTGGGCTAAAAATAAATCAAAAGTGTTGAAACTTGCTGAAGGAGTAGATGAATTGAATATCGAAGCAGGGTTTACACAAATTAGTTCATATGCAATTGTAGGACAACCTTATGGTGCATTCTATGGAACAGCTTACCAACGTAATTCCGAAGGTAAATTAATTATTGGTGCAGATGGATTGCCAGTTGTTGATCCAAAATCAAAAAATTTAGGTAATCCGTATCCAGATTGGTTATCAGGTATTAGAAATACATTTACTTATAAACAAATCAGTTTCTCTTTCTTATGGGATATACGTAAAGGAGGAAAAATCTGGAATGGTACTTACCAACGTATGCTCAATGTGGGAACAGCAAAAGAATCTGCTGAAAACAGAGAAGGTACTTTTGTAATTGATGGGGTTATGAGTGGTGGACAAGATGCGGATGGGTATGAAATTGCAACAAACACTCCCAACACCAAAGAAATAAGTGCGGCTAATTATTATCGTAATTACCTTGGTGACGGTCGTGCAGGTGGATCAGCATCAGAGACTGGAATCCAGGATGGAAGCTGGGTACGTTTAAGAGATATTTCTATATCGTATCGTTTGAATTTAGCAGCGAAATCAAAGTATATTCAATACATCGATCTATCTGTAACTGGTCGTAACGCATTGTTATTTACGAAATACAAAGGGGTTGATCCGGAAACCAGCTTAACAGGTGCAGGTTCAAATATCCAAGGTTTCGATTATTTCAACAACCCTGGAACCAAGTCTATTTTCTTCGGAGTTAAATTAGGCTTTTAATAAAATGTAAAAAATGAAAAACATGAAAATAAGAACATTTAAATATATAGGAATTGCTGCGATAGCAGCCATTTCATTTACCTCCTGCAAAAAATATCTGGAGGATGTACAAGTTAACCCAAATGCTCCTGAAAATGTTGGTCCAAAAGTATTATTGTCGAATGTGGAGGTGGCAACTTTTAATAATTACACTTCAGGAAACGCAAGAAGGGCTAATATTTTGACTCAACATATTGCCGGAACACAATTTCAAACCCAGGCGATTCAACAGTATATCATCTTGGAGGGAGATATTTTATCCGAATGGAAAGTAGCCTATACAGGTGCATTGGTAAATGCTCAAATTATTATTGATAAATATGGAGCAGCAAATCCTTATTATGATGGAATAGCTAAAATATTAAAAGCAATGAATCTTGGATTAACAACCGATATGTGGGGTGATATTCCAAATAAAGAAGCATTGCAAGGTCTTGATCTTAACATAACCCCACACTATGATTCTCAAGAATCAGTGTATAATAATATCCAGCAGTTATTATCAGAAGCCATTGCGGATCTTCAAAAGCCTTTGTCTGCAAATGCATTAGTTCCGGCTGAAGACGATTATATTTATGGTGGAGATGCAAAAAAATGGATAGCAGCTTCTTATGTATTAAAAGCTCGGTATGCAAACCGTTTAAGTAAAAGGTCTCCGGGTCAATCTGCCACAGATGCATTGAATTACCTGGCGAGTGCTTATACAAATGGATTCACCGATAATGGAGCAGATTTGCAAGCTAAATTCGGAGCTGTAGCAGCTGAAAGCAATCAGTGGGCAGCCTTCGATGGAGAGCGGAAAGATTACATTAAAATGGGTGCATTTTTGGTTGATAAGATGAAAGCAAGCAGCGATCCTCGTTTACCATTTTATGCAAAGCCAGTTAATGGAAATTATGTGGGTGCAGACCTTGCAAACCCTGATCCGACTACATCTTCCGGGATAGGAAGTTACACCTCTGGCTTCACTCTTCCATTGTTATCGTATGCTGAAGCGAAATTTATTGAAGCAGAGTGTAAATTAAGAAATAACGATGCACCAGGCGCAGCCACTGCCCATAACGAAGCGGTTAAAGCATCTGTTTTAGCAGTAACCGGAGCTTCTAATGCTGTTTATGAAGCAGCAAATGCTACTGAAACCGGCGCAACTATTTCTTTGTCTAAAATTATTAACCAAAAATATGTTGCCTTGTTTACGCAAGTTGAAACATGGACAGATTGGAGAAGAACAGATTTACCTGCTTTGACACCAAATCCTTCTGCATCATTACCTGCTATTCCAAGAAGATTGCCTACACCGGTTGATGAGCGGACCTACAACCCGAATGCAACTGTAATTACTAATTTGTTAACCAGAACATGGTTTGATCAATAGAGTAATTATACTGAACCGTAACTCCATCTTTACGATCATCTGTTTGGTATGCGGATTAAGTAAATTGGACGATAAAAAGTAAAAAATTAAATTATTAATAACTGAAAAACCCCGGTAGTCTGCATATCATGCCGACTACCGGGGTTTTCTCGCTTTAAAAAAAATCCTTGCATATTCCAAAAATTCATACATTTGCATCAGAAATTTACAGTTCACTCAAGTTTAATTCTTTTAGATTACAAAAGAAATGAAAAAAGCAAAGTTGCACTTCAACTTCCTTTCAGCAGCTGACAAGATGTTCAGCAGAATCGCTGTTTTGTTTATTCCTAAAGTTGTAACGCTTGCCCCAGTTACAGCTAAAGTTCCTCATAACCCGAGACGCTAAGTCGTACAGCTCTATTTAGACCGCCTACGTAGTGGTCATCCTCCGAAAATCTCTTACTAGTTTTGAAACGTCATGGTATTTGAATTGCCATAACGCCTCGTGTTTAATTTTAACTTTTTTACTGATGGATAACTCAGTATTTGATGTTATTGTTGCCAATGCGCAACATGTACATTATTCGCAAATTATTGTTGATGAGATGGAAGCTTCTGCAAAGGCCCGTGGAACTGGTATTGCTAAAAGATCGCCTGACTATATAACCCAAAAAATGCTGGAAGGGAAAGCTGTTATTGCACTTACCAAAGAAGGTGAATGGGCCGGCTTCTGCTATATCGAAACCTGGAGTCATGGGAATTATGTTGCCAACTCTGGTTTAATTGTGTCACCTAAATTTCGCAAAGGCGGTTTAGCAAAAGCCATCAAAGAGAAAATTTTTGAACTCTCCAGAACAAAATACCCGGATGCAAAAATCTTTGGACTAACCACAGGTTTAGCCGTTATGAAAATTAACTCTGATTTGGGATATGAACCTGTTACGTATTCAGAATTAACACAAGACGATCAGTTTTGGAAAGGATGCCAAAGCTGTGTCAATTTTGATATTCTGAAAAGCAAGGAACGCAAAAACTGCTTGTGTACAGCGATGCTATACGACCCATTGGAAAAAGAAGGAAAAAAAGAAGAGAAAATCGTCAAACAGGACGACTTAAAAAAAAACGACAAAAAGAAGTAGTGCTTCCATCATAATCAATTAAAAAACAGAGAAAATGAAAAATAATAAAGTGGTTTTAGCATTCAGTGGTGGCCTGGACACTACTTATTGTGCTATTTATCTTTCTAAAGTAAAAAACTATGAAGTGCATGCAGTGAGCGTGAATACTGGTGGTTGGGATGCAGAGGAAGTCGCAAGAATCGAAAAACATGCACTTGCGTTGGGTGTAAAATCATACAAATGTGTTGATGAGACCGATAATTTTTATAAAACAGTTATCCGTTTCCTTATTTATGGGAACGTTTTAAAAAATAATACATACCCCCTTTCTGTTAGTGCCGAGCGTATTTCACAGGCAATGGTTATTGGTAACTACGCCAAGTCAATTGGTGCATCTGCTGTGGCACACGGAAGTACCGGTGCGGGCAATGATCAGGTTCGTTTTGATATGGTGTTTAACAT
>DAORKB010000062.1:0-3667 GCA_035439365.1 Bacteroidia bacterium | reverse complement strand
GTACTTGCCATTCAGGAATTATCTAAACTGGCAAATCCCTATGCAATTGGTCGCGATATTCACGTTGGTGATACCATTATTGGAATCAAGGGACGTGTTGGCTTTGAAGCCGCTGCACCATTGATTATCATCAAAGCACATCATCTGTTGGAAAAACACACCTTGACCAAATGGCAATTGTACTGGAAAGATCAACTATCCGCATGGTACGGTAACTGGCTGCATGAAGGACAATTCCTGGATCCTGTGATGAGAAATATTGAAAGCTTCCTGGAGGAAACACAAAAAAATGTGAGTGGTGAAGTGTTCGTTACGCTACAACCATACAACTTCCAGGTAACTGGTATCGAATCACCTTTTGATTTGATGTCGGCAAAATTCGGAAGCTACGGAGAAATGAACAACGGCTGGACAGGTGAAGATGTAAGAGGTTTTGCAAAAATATTTGGTAACCAAACTTCCATTTATCACCAGGTAAGTAATAAGGCAGAATTAACACCTCAGGAATAAAATGAATAATGGAAAATCAATAAAAGTTGGCGTTGTTGGCGGAGCAGGCTATACCGGTGGTGAGCTGTTACGCATATTGGTGAATCACCCAAATGCTACGATAACTTTTGTACACAGTAAAAGTAAAACCGGAAAATATGTTCATGAGGTTCACACCGATTTGATTGGTGATACGGATCTGAAATTTACTTCCGAATTGTCATCCGATATTGATGTGCTCTTTTTATGTGTGGGACATGGTGAAGCAAAAGTGTTTTTGGCTGAAAATAAAATTGAGCAAAAAATAAAGATCATCGACCTGAGCCAGGATCATCGCTTAAAAAGTACCACCTTTGTGTATGGCTTACCTGAGTTAAACAAGGAACAAATTAAAAAAGCAAATTATATTGCAAACCCGGGTTGTTTTGCAACCTGTATACAATTGGCTTTATTGCCTTTGGCTGCAAAGGGTTTGTTGAAAGAGGATGTGCACATTACTGCAACCACTGGTTCAACTGGTGCCGGACAATCGTTGAGTGCCACTTCTCATTTTAGCTGGAGACAAAATAATCTGAGCATTTACAAAGCATTTGAACATCAACATTTAAATGAAATTGGCCAGAGTTTAACACAATTGCAAAAAGGGTTTTCAAAAGATTTGAATTTCATTCCATACCGTGGTGCATTTACACGTGGCATCATTGCAAGTTTGTATACAAATTGTGATTTAAGTATTGAAGAAGTGGAGGAACTGTATAAAGCATATTATGCAGCGCATCCTTTTGTGCATATTAGCAAAAATGCAATTGACTTAAAACAAATTGTAAATACAAACAAAGGATTGTTGCAATTGCAAAAACACGGAAATAAATTATTGATCACCAGTTGCATTGATAACTTGTTGAAAGGTGCTTCCGGACAAGCGGTACAGAATATGAACTTATTGTTTGGCCTGGATGAAAAAGCTGGTTTAAACTTAAAGGCAGCGTATTTTTAAAATGTCACAGGATTGGATAACATATGGGTTGATGTTTATTTTAGCTTTCTCTGCCGGGTTCATCGATTCGGTTGTTGGAGGAGGTGGACTTATTCAATTACCGGCGTTGCTTATTCTTTTTGCAGGACTCCCCATTCCAACCTTGATGGGCACCAATAAATTTGCAGGATTCTCCGGTACAGCATTGGCCACCACCCGTTATTTAAAACAAACCAACGTGCCTTGGAAATCAATCTGGCCGGCTATTCTATCTGCTATGATATTTTCATTTTTAGGTGCACGAGTGGTGAGTCATATTCATAAAGAAGATATTAAAATAATTGTCTTGTGTTTATTGATCATCGTTGCCATTTACACTTTTTTTAAAAAAGAATTTGGATTGCATCATGCACCTAAATTGAATGCATTGCAAACAGCAATATACTCTTTCATAACAGGTGCTGTACTTGGTTTTTATGATGGCTTTTTTGGACCTGGAACAGGAAGCTTTTTGATCGTCGTTTTTATTAGCTTGTTTGGGTTTAATTTTTTAATTGCTTCAGCATCCGCAAAACTGGTGAATTGTGCCACCAATATTTCTGCACTTACATATTTTATTATTACCGATCAAATTAATTATCCATTGGCTATATCCGTCGCTGTTTTCAATATGGCCGGTTCCTTTATGGGATCAAAAATGGCGATTCAAAAAGGAAGTGCTTTTGTAAGAACATTTTTTTTAATCATCGTTACCGGAATGATTTTAAAATTTGGATATGATATACTAACAACTCAATAACCTAAACTTAAAAAAATGAACTTATTCAACGTTTATCCATTATTTGACATAGAGCCTGTAAAAGCTCAGGGATCCTACATTTGGGATGCGAATGGAACAAAATATCTGGATCTGTATGGTGGACATGCCGTTATTTCTGTTGGACACAGTCACCCATATTACGTAGAAAAAATAACTGATCAGTTGAATAAAATAGGGTTTTATTCCAATTCAGTAAAAATTAAACAACAGGAAGAGCTTGCAAAAAAATTGGGTGAGCTTTCGGGGTACGAAAATTACAACCTGTTTTTATGCAACAGTGGTGCTGAAGCCAATGAAAATGCATTGAAGCTGGCTTCCTTTCAAACAGGAAGAAAAAAAGTAATAGCGTTTGGAAAATCGTTCCATGGGCGCACCTCTCTTGCGGTTGCAGCAACAGATGATGCAAAAATTGTAGCACCTGTTAATGCAACTCCAAATATTGTTTTTATTCCATTTAATGATATTGCAGCATTTGAAAAAGAAATTAATAAAGATGTATGTGCCGTAATTATTGAAGGGATACAGGGAGTTGGTGGAGTAAATGTTCCAACTGCGGAGTTTTTACAAAAAGTAAAGGCACTTTGCGAAATTAATGGCGCCCTGTTGATTTTAGATGAAGTGCAATCCGGTTATGGGCGCTCGGGTAAATTTTTTGCGCATCAACATGCTAACATTAAACCAGACATTATTACTACTGCAAAAGGTATGGGTAATGGATTTCCGATAGCTGGTGTTTTAATCAATCCTGCAATTGAAGCAAAAATGGGAATGTTGGGAACAACATTCGGCGGCGCTTATTTGGCGTGTGCAGCAGGTATTGCCGTATTAGATATTATAAAAAAAGAAGGATTGATCAAAAATTCGGAAGAAGTTGGAAATTATTTAATGCAGGAAGTTAAAAAAATAGATGGAGTAAAAGAGGTACGTGGGCAGGGATTGATGGTTGGAATTCAGCTGGAAATACCTTGTGCGGATTTACGGAATGAATTGTTGCATAAACACAAAATGTTTACAGGTTCTTCATCAGAGAAACACACCTTGCGTATTCTGCCTGCATTGAATATTACAAAAGCAGAAATTGATTTGTTTTTAACAGCATTTGCAGCATCCCTTAAATCAGTAAAATCAACTATTGCCTAATCCTTATTAATAAGTAATACAATGAAATTTTTCACCTCCGTTAATGATGTAAAAAATATCGATGCCCTGGTTCAGGATGCAATCGCGTTGAAAAACAATCCGTATGCATATCCACAGCTTGGAAAAAATAAAACCATCGGATTGATCTTTATGAATCCGAGTTTAAGAACGCGATTGAGCACACAAAAGGCGGCAATGAATTTTGGAATGAATGTCATGGTCATGAATATTGACAAAGAGGG
>DAORKB010000061.1:9838-16305 GCA_035439365.1 Bacteroidia bacterium | reverse complement strand
GACATGGACCCGTTGCTTATGTGCCTGTTGCACCAGTACCTGTTGTAATGGTACCAGTTCTTCCACCACCTCCACCGCCAATCATACCTGTTGTTGGAGTGTATTATTACGGTCATCACCGTTAAGTGAAAGATTAAAAAACCCGGTATTAACCGGGTTTTTTAATGTATTGTTTCTAATCAATGAGCACTGCCTACCAAACCAGCACCACCGTGGTCCGCAGGCACAATACCATCCGCAGCTACCGCGACAATCGGTTCGGAAGGAACAATGCCTCCGCCTTTTAGGCTATTCATTTGTTTTGATGTGAAACCTGCAATATTTACAGAAATGCCGGCAATTGTTTTTTTTGAAATTTTTGAGTTCTTTTTCATTGTTTGTTCTATTTAAGATTACTAATCATTTTAAAAGTAAAAAGAACTTCTAACTTCATTCAGGGAGCTTTATCAGCGTTTATTTTTACATCAAGAACGGTGATCGCTAATTTACAAACGGTAACTTTCTTAACGATTTTTTAAAGGCACACCCCAGTTTTAAACATGGGTTCAGCGTGAAGTAAGATTTTCTTTCTTCGATATGTACCGGCGCAGTTGTCATTTATTCCGCGGTATGTTTTCAGTATTGTAGCCGCCAGTTTTTGCGGCTCAACATGATAAAAATCATTCTTATATTTTCAACATTTAACTGAATTGTAAAAATAAATTAAATATCTTTGAAGTATCAAAAAGCATTACTCCATATTTCTTTTATCAGTTTATCTGATCGCTGCGACTGAGCTAGGGCAGTTTGCAAAATTTCCTTTATTTATAAAACATTATCTCGAACACAAATCGAAAGATGCCCAATTGTCTTTAATGGGATTTATTGAAATGCATTACACAAGCGATGATTTAAAAGATGCAGACTATGACGAAGACATGAAACTGCCTTTTAAAAGTCACAATATCTACCCGGTTACTTCAATGGTCTCTTTTGTCCCTGGAAATAGTACTGATTTTACTTTTAAACTTCCGGATCCTGTAGAAGAAACATATTTTAGTTACCGGGATTCGTTTTTACCATCCACCTTACTTTCATCTATCTGGCAGCCGCCAAAAATGCTTTAATTAAATCTTGTTACTGAGTTATTGTGTACATAATTGTATGCACTAACAGTGTTCATTTTTAATTAAAAAATAAAGGGAAAATCATGTTAAATAAAATAATTGAGTTTTCCATACGGAATAAACTCATTGTTGGGCTTTTTGTAATAGCCCTGACCGGTTACGGTATTTATGAGGTAACCAAATTACCTATTGATGCGGTTCCAGACATTACAAATAATCAGGTACAGGTCATAACCGTTGCACCGTCATATGGAGCCAACGATATTGAAAGATTGGTCACTTTTCCGATCGAACAGGCAAATACAAACATTTCCGGGTTAAAAGAGATTCGAAGCTTTTCGCGCTTTGGTCTTTCTCTGGTAACAATCGTATTTGATGATGAAACGGATATTTACTGGGCAAGACAACAGGTAGCCGAGCGGCTACAGAAAATACAATCGCAGATTCCGCAGGGAATCGGTACACCTGAGCTTGGCCCTGTATCAACGGGCTTAGGTGAGATTTATCAGTATACCGTAAGAGCAAAAGAAGGATACGAAAACAGATACAATGAAACCGATTTAAGGACCATACAGGATTGGTTGGTACGCCGGCAATTGCTTGGTGTAAAAGGTGTAGCGGAAGTGAGTAGTTTCGGTGGTAAATTAAAGCAATTTGAAGTTGCTATTGATCTCAATAAATTACAGTCTTTTAATGTAACGATATCAGACGTATTTCATGCGTTAGAAAAAAACAATCAAAATACGGGTGGAACGTATATTGAAAAAGGGCCAACTGTTTTGTTCATCAGAAGCGAAGGTCTGATCACTGAGATGAAAGATATCGAAGATATTTCCATTAAAGCTACAGAAACAGGAAAACCAATATTTATAAGAGATGTGGCACGTGTAAACATAGGATTTGCTACCCGCTATGGTGCCATGTGTTATAATGATAAAGGAGAGGTTTCGGGCGCCGTTGTTATGATGCTTAAAGGAGCTAATAGCAGCGACGTCATTAAAAGGGTAAAAGACCGGGTTGAGCAGATACAGAAAACGTTACCTGAAGGGGTATTAATTGATCCGTTTTTGGACAGAACCAAAATGGTAAACAATGCAATAGGAACTGTTGAGCAGAACCTGTTAGAAGGAGCGCTTATCGTCATTTTCGTGCTTGTTTTGTTCTTAGGTAATATGAGAGCGGGATTGTTGGTTGCTTCTGTTATTCCACTTTCTATGCTCGTGGCAATAATTTTAATGAACACGTTTGGTGTGAGTGGCAACCTGATGAGTCTGGGAGCCCTGGATTTTGGTTTAATCGTAGACGGTGCGGTTATCATCGTGGAAGCAGTTATGCATCAGTTGTCTCATCGAAAGAAATTTAAAATTATTGATCAGCTTAGCCAGGAACAAATGGACAACGAAGTAGCGCTGTCTGCATCAAAAATGATGAATAGCGCTGTTTTTGGACAGGTCATCATCCTGATTGTTTATTTACCCATCTTCACGCTGCAAGGTATTGAAGGTAAAATGTTCAAGCCGATGGCACAAACAGTTGCCTTTGCATTGCTGGGAGCTTTTATCCTTTCTCTAACCTATGTGCCGATGATGAGCGCATTATTTTTAAGCAAAAAAACCAAACACAAACCAACCATCTCAGACAAGTTAATGGTAAAAATTGAAAAAGGGTATCAAAGTGCTCTTGCAAAAGCACTTCATTACCCTAAAATGATACTATCGTTTGTTTTGATATTGTTTGCCGTCGCTATATTCATTCTTTCTAAACTGGGCGGAGAATTTATTCCTGCACTGGAAGAGGGGGATTTTGCGCTTGAGATGCGGGTTTTACCTGGAAGCAATCTGAATACAACTAAGCTAAGCGCAATGAAGGCTGCTGGAATTTTAAAGCAAAAATTTCCCGAGGTAATTAAAGTGGTAACGAAAATCGGAAGCGGTGAAGTACCAACTGATCCCATGCCCTTAGATGCTGCGGATGTAATGATCATTCTTAAGGATAAATCTGAATGGACCTCCGCTGAAACATTTCCTGAACTCGCCGAAAAAATGGGAAAAGAACTGGAAGTTGTTCTCGGAACCAGCTTCAGTTTTCAGTTCCCTGTACAAATGCGCTTTAATGAACTAATGACCGGTGCAAAGCAAGATGTTGTTTGTAAAATATTCGGTGAGAACCTTGATACACTTGCATCCTACGCACAAAAACTTGGAGGGATCGTGGAAAAAGTTGACGGCGCAAAAAATTTATTTGTTGAACCGGTAACAGGCATGCCCCAAATAATTATCAATTTCAACCGTGCCACCATTGCCCAATATAATTTAACTATTTCTGATATCAACGGCGTTATTAATACGGCTTTCTCGGGGCAAAGCACCGGCCAATTGTTTGAAGGAGAAAAGCGTTTTGATATAGTCGTCCGCATGGACGATGAAAAAAGGAAAAGCATTGAAGATGTCAAAAACATTTTGATACCAACTTCTATGGGAACACAGGTTCCTTTGTACCAGTTAGCAAATGTTAGCATAAAAAACGGACCAAATCAAATTCAGCGTGAAGACGCAAAACGACGTATCATTGTCGGATTCAATGTAGGAGGAAGGGATGTGCAAACAATTGTGCAGGAGCTCCAACAAAAAGTTGGTGCCCAAATACAGCTCCCCTCAGGATATTACATAACATACGGAGGTGCCTTTGAAAACCTTAATGAAGCAAAACAGCGTCTTATCGTAGCGGTACCGGTTTCGTTGATTTTAATTTTTCTTTTGCTGTTTTTTGCTTTCCATTCCGTCAAACAAAGTTTGCTTATTTATTCAGCTATTCCCCTATCTGCAATTGGCGGGATCTTTTTTCTGGCAATCAGAGGAATGCCTTTCAGCATCAGTGGAGGGGTTGGCTTCATTGCGCTATTTGGTGTAGCTGTATTGAATGGAATAGTACTCATAGCTGAATTTAACCGCTTAAAACGTGAAGGTCTTCAAAACCTTAGCCGGATTGTTTTAATGGGTACCAAAGTACGGCTACGTCCTGTAATGATGACCGCTTTTGTTGCATCTCTAGGCTTTCTTCCAATGGCGCTAAGTAATGGAGCTGGTGCCGAAGTTCAACGGCCATTAGCAACAGTTGTGATTGGCGGTTTAATGATCGCTACTTTTCTTACGTTGTTTTTGCTTCCCATTCTCTATATCATTTCTGAATCGTCCGGAATGGCTGGTGGAAAAGTATCAAAAATTGTTGTTTCAATAATGGTGATATTCCTGTTCGGTTCCGTGCCTGCCGGCGCTCAGGTACCTATCAATCTGCAAGCAGCTATTGATACTGCCTTACAGAATAATTTATCCGTAAAGAATGAACGACTGAAGGAGGAATATCAGAAAAAAATAGTCAAAACGTCTGCCAGCATACCGCAGGCTAATATCCTCGGAGAGTATGGCCAGATCAACAGCTACTACAATGACAGTCGTTTTGGTGCCTCACAAGCATTTAATTTTCCAACCGTTTACATCCATCAGAAACAACTATTAACTGAAGAATGGAGCGCTTCTATTATAAATACAACATTGAAAGAAGCTGAAATAAAGAAAATGGTCTACGATATTTTTTACACATTTCTTTATTTAACTGAAAAAGAAAAACTTCTCTTAAAAAATGATAGTATATATAAAACATTTCTGGAAAAAGCGAACTCCAGGTTTGAAAAAGGGGAGCGCAACATTTTAGAAAAAACAACTGCAGAAACTCAGCGGGGAGCAATCGCCATTCAATTAATACAGTTGAAACAAGATATTGAAACGGTGAAGGTACAGTTACGATTTTTGTTGAACGCTACTACCCTATTCGAGCCAATACAACCAGATTTGAAATTGATCCCGGAGTTGAATACCGATCAAAATAGTTTTACCCTGCATCCAATGATCAAAATCCTGGAACAGCAGCAAAAAATATCATTTATTAACAGAAAAGTTGAAAAAGCAAAACTTTTGCCTGACATCAATATCGGGTACTACAATATGTCTATGCTGGGAACAGGTTCTGATAATAGAACTTATTCATCGTCCGCGAGATTCCAATCGGTACAAATTGGTGTGGGAATACCATTGTTTTTTGGCGCACAAAAAGCAAAATTAAGTGCTTCCATCATTAATCAACAAATATCCGACAACGCCTATCAACTCAAAAAAAAGCAATTGGAGAATGAATACAAATCGCTTCTTGCCAGGCACCAGTCGAATCTTTCAGCGATAGATTATTTTGAAACTACCGCATTGAAAAATGCACAAACAATTTTTGAAACAGCCGACAGGCAGTTTATTAACGGCGATATAAATTTTTTAGACTGGGTAATGATCACAAATCAGGCCCTGCATATTCAATCGGAATATATAGATGCAATAAAAAATTTAAATGAGACCATCATTCAGATTAATTTCTTAAACACAAAATGATTTCGAATATGAAACATACTATCTTCTTTTTAGTGTTCCTTTTATCATTGCTTTCCTGCTCAACGGAAAAATCAGAAAAAACGGAAACAACACAAACCAGCGAAACAACTGTTTACCTTACCGAAGCACAATATAAAAATGCCGGGATCCAGACAGGTAAATTAGAAAAACGAACAATTTCAACTACCCTGAAGTTAAATGGAAAAATTGATGTTCCTCCCCAAAATATGATATCGGTTAGCACCCCGTTTGGAGGCTTTTTAAAATCTTCCAAATTACTGCCTGGAATGCCTGTAAAAAAAGGGGAAGTCCTGGCTGTTATGGAGGATCAGCAATATATACAGTTACAGCAAGATTACCTGACTGCAAAATCTAAACTGTCTTATTTCGAAAAAGACTACAACCGTCAGAAAGAGCTTAACCAAAGTAAAGCAAGCAGTGACAAATTTTTTCAGCAAACAGAAATGGATTTTAAAACTCAAAAAATAGCAGTCAGTGCCTTGGCAGAAAAGTTACGTTTGATTAACATTGATCCTGAACAATTAAACGAAGACAATCTATCCCGAAACGTAAATGTTTATTCATCAATCAATGGGTTTGTTTCAAGGGTTAACGTGAATATCGGCAAATATGTTAATCCTTCTGACGTTTTATTTGAATTGATAAATCCGGAGGATATTCACCTGAATCTAACTGTGTTCGAAAAAGATCTGGAACAATTATCTATTGGCCAAAAACTGGTTGCTTTTAATAACAATAAGCCGGATAAAAAACACGATTGTGAAATTATTCTGATAAGTAAGGATCTTTCGGCTGACAGAAGCGCAGAAGTTCATTGCCATTTCGAGGATTACGATAAGGCACTTCTGCCGGGAATGTATATGAATGCCGAAGTTATAATAAACAAAGCTGATCAGCTTGCCAT